>DATEKX010000562.1:0-3051 GCA_035277165.1 Blastocatellia bacterium
CGCGAGAGAGTTGTTTCACTTCCGGGAAGTTGAAGTCTTCGATGCCTGCCGTGCCGAACACCGGAAACGGAGTAGAGCGCGACGGGGCTAAGCCTTGCGGGAAACCTGCGCCGCAAACGATGACTCCCGCGATTGTTCCCGTAAGCGCATAGCCGACGCTTGAAGCTACGCGCGCGCCGCCCGAAAAACCTGCGGTGTAGACGCGGCGGTTATCTATTGAAAATCGCGCTTGCGTGTCTTCGAGCATAGCTTTTACAGCGGCGAGGGGCGCTTCGGTCGAGCCGTTGCGCGAGTTGTTCGAGCCTACGACGATGTAGCCATACTTTTCAGCCGCGTCTTTGAAACGTTCGACCGGCATAGAGCCGCGCGCGCCGGGGTCGAAGCAATAGATTATCGGCCATCGTTTGTCGTGCGTATAACTCGATGGCAAATACAACGCATAGCTTTGTTGCGCGTTTGATCGGCAGACGACTTTGGGATTCAGCGTGCCTCTGTGAATCTCTTGCGCCTGCGTTTGCGACGGCAGAACAGCACAAGCCAGAATCGCAGTCAGTAAGACTGCTCCAATAATATTTCGCTTGATGTTCATCACTTCAATAATTCCACTTATCTATAATTAAGGCGCGGGCCGCTATCCGAATGAGGGGTGAAAGCCACAAGCGAGCGATTGAAGTCTATCGTGATGTGAAAGTTCTTCATGAAATCGCCGCCGAGTATCCCGCTCTGCTCAAATCCCGATGTCTCGTTGATCGCACCAAAGTCCAGCACCAGCGCGCGAATGTTTTCACGCTGAAGGTTAGCGACTCGGCACTGGCGAATGAACAGCAGAGCGACGTTATCGGCTACGCCCGCTGCGCCGAATACTCGCGTCGTCTCGCCTTTGATTATCTGCGCGCCCATGTTCAATCGCTCTACGGCGGCGGCAGAGACAACCGACGAGCTTGCGCCCGAATCGAGTATCGCATTGATATGCCGGTTGCCCTCGAATTCTGTTTCGATGCTGATCAACCCGTTGTGAGTCCTGCGGAACGGAACCACGGTCGCGGATGGCGGGGCTGTCAAAGTCGCGCTCTCGTTGCGGTCGAGTCGCAGCACGCGATCTTTGTAATCAAGCTCGACCAAAAAGTGCGACAGAACAGATAAGCCGATATAGCCGTCGGCTTGCTCGCCTTTGTCAACGCCGTCGGCAATATGAAAATGACGGATGTAACACGGAACCGATTTCATTTTCACATCGCCAAGCTCAATCGATTTGACAAGCCCGTAGACTATCTTGAATTTCCCATCGCCGCCGAACGCCTGAGATTTGCCGCCACGCGACACTTCGGAAACGCCGAGCCGTTTTGCAGCCTCTTCAGAGATGACCGTGAAGCCTGAGCCTGTGTCTATCACGAAAGTCGCATCGCGCCCGTTGACCTTCATTCGCAAGTAGGGGCGGCGGTCTGAGCGAAGTTGGAAAGCAACGTCTGCGATCTTAGGGCCGCTCACTTCGTGAACTTTCAATCCGGCCAGCCGGGTGTAGAACCGAATCAATCCTTCTATTGATTCGCGGCGGTCTGTGTCGTTCTTAGGCGCAAGCTGCAGAAAAAGTTTCAGCGCATCGGCTGCGTCCTTGAACATTTCGAGCCGCGACGAAGCGTGAGCAAACGTCAACACATAATCAGGCTCTTCCGGGTCGAGCAAGTGCGCTTGATAAGCTCGCGTGCGCGCGTCGGCGGAATGTCCGTCGTAATAATCAATCTCTGCGGCGGCCCAGAAAGCCAGCGGCTCTTTTGCGTCGAACTTGAAAGCCTGACGCAGTTCTTCGATTGCGTTATTAATATGACCGGAGCGAAGCAGGGACGAAGCTCGAAGCGCGTGCCCGCGCGCGTTATTCGGGTCGAGTTTCAAAGCTTCGGAAGCTTCGTCAAAGCAGAGGCGATAATTTTGATTCTTGAGATACGCATGCGAAGTCAGCAGATGAGCTTGAACATCGCGGTCGTCGCGGCCAAGAATTTCGCGATAGATTTTTATCGCGTCTTCATAACGGCCCGCGCGCATGGCCTTCAAGCCTTCGCGGTAAATTTTGTTATTCGGGTCTTTAACCTTCTGGTCTTCCGCAGCAGCAGCCAGGGCTTGCGAAACCGTTATCGCGACGAGTATTGCAAAAGCAATCGTAAATCGAATTGACTTACTCGTCGCGCGCCAGTGTTGCATGCTTATAACGTGCATTTCAAAAACCTCACTGTCCGGGCACGGCGCAAAAGAACGTTTATGTTTATTAAATATTAATACTATCGGCTACATTAGAAAAGGTGAAGAGGTTTGGGATAAAGGTCTCCGCTTTGGGGACGAACCAATAAATACGCATGACAAGGTATCATCAGTAGCCCGAACGTCAGCGCAGACATAAATGCTCGCCTGAACTGACACCGAGCTACTGATTTGCATTCTCCGGCTGACCCGATATTAGCCGTCGAATGAACGGAGCCAACACTGCCAAAATCACCGCGCCCGCAAGAGCTACCAGACCAAGCATTCCGAATAATCGAAACAGAGCGCTCGCATCGTCGCGATAAAAGCCTGCCGCCCATCCAGCGAACTTGTTGCCAATCGCAATCGAAAGAAACCACACGTCCATCATCAAGCCAACCATTTTCGCAGGCGCAAGCTTTGTTACAGTGCTGAGGCCAACGGGACTGAGGCAAAGTTCTCCGACCGTGTGGATGAAATAAAGCGCGACGAGCCACAAGGGGCTGACTCTTCCCGAGCTTGTGAACGATGAAGCAAGGGCCATTATAAACAGACCCAAACCGGCACACAGCAGAGCGAATGAAAACTTAGAGGGGCTTGAAGGCTGGCGTTTCCCCCATCGCGCCCACAGCCACGCGAACAGGGGAGCGAGCGCGAGGATGAAGAACGAATTGACGGATTGAAACCAGCTCGAAGGGAATTCATAACCGAATATCTGGTTGCGGGTTTGTCGTTCGGCGAAAAGGTTGAAGCTCGACCCTGTTTGCTCGAACACTGTCCAGAATATAATCGAGAACAGAAACAGAAAGCCTATGATGA
>DATEKX010000563.1:0-10191 GCA_035277165.1 Blastocatellia bacterium
CGCGCATCAGTGGGCTTGCGCCTGATTGGCGCGTGCTGCTTTTCACATTCGGCGCGGCAATCCTGACGGGCATATTGTGCGGGCTCGCGCCTGCGCTCGCGTCGGCAAAAGTTGATCTGTCGAGCGCAATCAAAGAAGGCGGGCGCAGCACAAACGGCGGCGCATTGAGTGGGCGTTTGCGAAACGCCTTAGTCATCGGCGAGATTGCCGTTACTTTAATCTTGCTGACAGGAGCCGGGCTTTTAGTAAAGAGCTTGATTCGATTGCAACAGGTCAAGCCGGGATTTGAAACAGGCAACATCCTGACCGCGCAGATGGTCTTGCCGGGCAGCCGATACTTTGATGATCAGATGAGTCCTGAACGCATCAACACTTTTCTCAACAGCCTGACCGAGCGAATTAAAAATTCACCCGGCGTGCGCGATGTGAGTTTCGCTCAAAGCGTCCCGCTGACCTCGATTGAAAACAGCACAAGGTTTGACATCCCCGCTCGCCCGTTCTCGAAGGGGCAGCAACCGAGCGCGCAACTGCGCTTCATCGGTCTCGATTACTTCAAGACGCTCAACATCGCCGAGCTTGACGGGCGCGATTTCACACCGCGCGATAACCCGCAATCTAGATCAGTCGTCATCGTCAACGAAGCGTTCGCGCAGGAATATTTCAAAGGCGAAAACCCGCTTGGCAAGAAGTTAAAACTCGGATGGGGCGGCGATGATCCGAAAGAGATAGTCGGCGTTGTCGGCAATGTGCGCCATCGCAGTCTGAGCGACGACGCGCGCCCAGAGATGTACGTGCCGCAAGCCCAGTTTGGCAACGCGGGCATCACGTTGCTGGTGCGGTCAAACGTCAAACCTGAAAGCCTGATCGCTACAATCAAAACCGAAGTCCACGCGCTCGACCCGGAATTGCCGTTGACAGAGATAAAAACGCTGGATGAATATCGCGCCGACTCGGTCGCTCTGCCACGCTTCAACACTTTCCTGCTGAGTCTATTCGCGGGCCTCGCGCTGTTGCTGACAGTAGTCGGTTTGTACGGCGTAATTAGCTACACGGTCACACAGCGCACGCACGAAATTGGCATTCGCATGGCCTTGGGCGCAGCGCCGCGCAATGTGCTCAAGCTGATCGTCGGGCAAGCCATGCAGATGGCTTGCATCGGCGTAGCAATTGGCCTTGTCGCCTCTTTCTTTCTGACTCGCCTGATGTCGAGCCTGCTTTATGGCGTGTCTGCTACTGACCCGCTGACCTTCGTGCTTATTTCGCTTTTGCTGACAGGAGTGGCTCTGGGAGCCTGTTTCGTGCCTGCTCGTCGCGCTATGAAAGTTGATCCGATGGTCGCGCTCAAGTACGAATGAAAACTATAAGGAGATTCCACATGAAAAAATATTCGTTCCTGCTGCTTACAGTTATGGCATTGACGATTTTCCAATTGCCGCGTCTCGCTCAAGCAGGCGCGCAGTCGCTACCGAGCAAAGAATTCAAGAAGACGGTCGAGTTTGAGCCGGGCGGCAATTTCACGCTCAAGACAGATAAAGGCAGCGTTCGATTGACTTCGTGGAACAGCAGTCAGATAGAGATTTACGCTCGCATCGTGGCGGCGAAAGAGGTCAGCGAAGATTACGGCAGGCGGTCAGTTGAAGGCGCGCGCATCGAAGTCTCAGGCGATGGCCGTTCGCTCACCGTGCGCTCAGATTTCGATGGCGTTCCTACCATTGAAGGCTTCATCAATCAATCAAAGAGGCCGCCGGACATTCATTACGAGATTCGCGCGCCGCGCAGTCTCAACATCAATGTCGAAGCAGACCGCTGCAAGGTAGAGGTGCAGGGGTTCAAAGGAGAGATCCGGCTCGATACAGACCGGACTCCCGTTAAGGCAAGCGACCTTGAAGGCCAGCTTCGAGTCAATATGGACAGAGGCGAGGCGACTTTTTCCAATCTCCGAGGGCGCTTTGACATTGAAGCGGACAGGACAAACGGCACGCTGCACAGCCTTCGCATCGAAGGCGACTCGCGGCTTGATATTGATCGAGGCGACTTCGAGTTGAAGCTGGCCGAGTCTCAAGGGCTGAACATTAGCGCAGACCTCAGCCGCAGAGAGAGCTTTGACACAGACTTCGGGCTCACGATGAAAACCAGGAGCGGAAAAAGTTTTGAAGGCGCAATAAACGGCGGCGGGCCAAGATTTTCGATTCAAGCAGACAGAGGCCGAATCAGCCTCAGGCGCGAATAGTTTTGCCCCGCGCCGATAGTTTCATAGGAGATGTTGTGAAAGAAAAGAATTCACCGCAGAGGTTGAGCAAATACAAAACTCTCTGCGCCGCCTCTGCGTCCTCTGTGGTGAATATCCTCAATTGAACGACCATGAACACATTGTTTCAAGATATTCGCTACAGTATCCGCATGCTGGTCAAGCATCGCGGTTTCGCCGGAGTCGCATTGCTTGCGCTGACGCTTGGCATCGGGATCAACACTGCGGTCTTCAGCGTGGTCAATGCGGTTCTCGTCCGCCCACTGCCTTACCCAAACCCTTCACAACTGGCGGCCATCTGGGGAGTCAGCGAACGCGACGGAAAAGATCGGCAGAGCCTCTCTTATCAAGACTTTGAAGATTTCAGAGATCAGACGCAAACGCTCGCACAAGTCGCGGTTTATGACCAGGCCGGAATTCTTCTCACCGAAGGCGACGAGCCTGAAGCTATAGACGGACTGTTCGTAACCTCGGATTTGTTTCCACTGCTCGGAGTAAGCCCGTCGATGGGGCGCGCGTTTACCAGCGATGAAGACAAGGTCGGCGCTCCTCGCGTTGTGGTCATCAGTCACAATCTGTGGGAGCGTCGCTTTAATTCCGATCCTGACATAGTCGGCAAAGAAATTCAGTTGAGCACAAGACCCTACACAATAATCGGTGTGATGCCTGCGGGCTTCAGGTTTCCCGCCGATACGAGCAAGACAGATTTCATTATGCCTTTCGCTCCCGTGAACGCAGACGCGCTTGCGCGGCGCGGAGTCCGTTCGTTTAGAATCGCCGCGCGACTCAAACCCGAAGTTACAATCGAGCAAGCTTCGGCAGAGATAAACACAATCTCGCACAGCCTTGCCCAACAGTACCCGGAAACCAATGCACTGAACACGGCGATTGCCGTTTCGATGCGCAAAGAGATAGTAGGCGACGTGGAGCCTTCGCTGATCCTGCTTCTGTCTGCCGTCGGTTTCGTACTGTTGATCGCGTGCGCAAACGTCGCAAACCTCTTGCTTGCTCGCGCAACATCGCGACAGAAAGAGATAGCTATTCGCACAGCCGTCGGAGCCAGTCGCTCGCGCATCATCCGGCAGTTGCTTACGGAAAGCTTTGTGCTTGCGCTCGCAGGCGGACTGCTCGGATTGCTGGCTGCGCTGTGGAGCATTGACCTGCTGACTGCTGCAAACCTCGCCAACATCCCGCGCATCAACGAAGTGAGCCTTGACGGGCGAGTGTTTGGATTCACGATGGCCGTCTCGATCCTCACGGGTCTGATCTTCGGCCTCGTGCCTGCGATTGGAGCGTCGAAGCCGGACTTGAATGAAACATTGAAAGAAGGAGGGCGCAGTTCTACAGAAGGCCGTCATCGCAATCGCTTGCGAGGCTTGCTGGTAATCTCAGAAGTAGCTTTGTCGCTCGTGTTGCTGGTCGGCGCAGGGCTTCTGATCAAGAGCTTCGTCAAATTGAGCGAGGTCAAGCTGGGATTTGACACTGACAATGTTCTTGCTGTGCAGATTGCGCCGCCAAGAGCGAAATATCCTAATCCGCAGGATGGCGCGAATTTCTTTCAACAGGTGATCGAGCGCACAAACGAACTGCCCGGTGTCGAATCGGCTGGCGTCGTAAACATGCTGCCGTTAAGCGGCGGCAATACGATTATCACTTTCACGATTGAAGGGCGGCCCGTGCCTGCGGGACAAGAACCCGGAGCCAACTTCCGCAAGGTCAGCGCGGATTACTTTCGCACGATGGGCATTCCGGTCTTGCAAGGTCGTGTGTTTACAGAACATGACACAAAAGACGCGCCTCACGTAATCATCGTCAACGAAACGTTCGCGCGCCGTTATTTGCCCGGCGAACAGCCTTTAGGCAAACGCATCATAATTGGCGACGACAATCCTCCGCCGTGCGAGATCGTAGGCGTTGTGGGTGATATAAGACACGCAGGCCAGGACGCTGAACCCGCGCCGGAGTATTACATTCCTAACCTGCAAGACCCCGCGCGGTATATGTATTTAGTAGCGCGCACCTCATCACCTGACAGCGCAAGCATGATTGCGGCTGTGCGAAGTGCCATCAAAGAGGTGAACAAAACTCAGTACATCCCACAGGTTCACACGATGGACGAGATGCTTGCGGAGACTGTGGCCGGGCGCAGGTTCAGCATGATGCTGGTCGGAGCTTTTGCCTCTGTCGCATTGATTCTGGCGGCAGTTGGCATTTATGGCGTGATTAGTTATTCGGTCACTCAACGAACGCATGAGCTTGGAATACGCATGGCTCTGGGCGCGCAAACTTCAGACGTGTTGAAGCTGGTAATAGTTCAAGGGCTGTCGCTCACGATTGTGGGTGTGGCAATCGGCCTCGTCGCGGCGTTCGCGTTAACTCGTTTGATGTCCGGCCTTTTATTCGGCGTGTCTGCTACTGACCCGCTGACGTTCGCTGTGATTTCACTGATTTTGACAGGAGTAGCTCTGGTGGCCTGTTTTGTGCCTGCGCGCCGTGCCGCGAAGGTAGACCCGATAGTAGCGCTCAGGTACGAATAATCGCGAGCCTTGAAGTTTTATTGCAAACATTTGAAACTCGATAGCGCAATGAGTCACTTACTTAAAACGTTCGGAATCTTCACGGAGGGCAGATGACAACGCTACTGCAAGACTTGCGCTACACCATTCGAATGCTGCTGAAAAACATCGGCTTCACTGTAGTCGCTGTGCTCGCTTTGACACTGGGGATAGGGGCAGTTACAGCCATCTTCAGCGTGGTCAATACTGTGTTGCTGACGCCGTTGCCGTATGCGGAATCCGACCGTCTGGTCTTTCTTTGGGAAGGCAGTCCGCAGATAGAGCGTATGTCAGTCGCTTATCCGAACTTCGTTGACTGGCGGGAGCAGAACACCGTTTTTGAGAACATCGGAGTCTTTCGCCGCCAGAACTATAACCTCACGGGCAGCGGAGAGCCGGAACGATTGGTCGGCGCAATGATGTCAGCAGACCTGTTTGACGCGCTCAAAGTCGAAGCTGCAAAAGGGCGCGTCTTCATAAACGATGAAGACAAACCGGGCGCAAGTCCCGTAGTCGTTTTGAGCCACGGCCTTTGGCAACGCAGATTCGGCGGCGACCCGAATATTCTCGATCAAAGTATAACGCTCGACGGGCGCGCTTATACGGTCATCGGCATTATGCCGCCCGATTTCCTTTTTCCGAGCAGGGCAGAGTTATGGACTTCTGTCGGGCAGGCTTCAACACTGCCGGGATGGGAGAGTCGAGGCAATCATCCGGGGCTACAGGGCGTGGCGCGGCTCAAGTCGGGCGTGACGGTCGAACAGACTCGCGAAGGCATGGAGATCGTCGCGGTCAATCTCGAAAAACAATATCCCGATTCCAACACAGGCAATCGGATTCAGATAGTTCCGGCGCTCGAAAGCGTGGTGCAAAGCATACGGCCCGCGTTGCGCGTGCTGTTGGGCGCAGTCGGGTTCGTGCTGCTGATAGCCTGCGCCAATGTTGCTAACCTTCTGCTTGCGCGCGCGACTGCGCGACAGAAAGAGATAGCTATCCGCACTGCGCTTGGCGCAAGCCGATGGCGCATTATCAGGCAATTGCTTACAGAGAGCGTCTTGCTTTCCATATTCGGCGGTACGTTTGGATTGCTGCTGGCTAATTGGGGAGTGAAATTGATTATCGCCATCAGCCCGAACCAAATACCGCGCGCGCGCGAAATTGGTCTTGATAATCGTGTGCTCGCCTTCACCATCGGGGTTTCGGTATTGACCGGAATCATTTTCGGACTCGTGCCTGCCCTGCAAATGAGCAAGCCTGATTTGAACGAAACGCTCAAAGACGCGGGGCGCGGCTCGACGGGCAAGCGCCACGTTTTGCGCAGCGCACTGGTCGTCGCGGAAGTCGCGCTGACGCTTGTGCTGCTGGTCGGCGCAGGATTGATGATTCGCAGTTTTTATCGATTGCAGCAGGTTGATCCGGGATTCAACTATGACAATCTTCTCACGTTCAACATCTCGCTGCCGCAGAAAAAATATGCCGAAGACGCGCAGAAGATTAATTTCTACGATCAAATAACCGAGAAGATTCGCGCGCTGCCCGGCGTTCAAATGGTCGGGCTTGCTTCGGGACTGCCGCTTGGAAACAACGGCTGGCAGACTTCTTTTGTCGTTGACGGCCAGCCGCCTCCAGAGCCGGGTCAGACACCGCTGACGGAAGCCGCCGCCGCAAGCCCTGATTACTTCCGCGCTATGAATATCACGCTGCTCAAGGGGCGTGGCTTCACCGAACAGGACACGAAAGACGCGCAGCGCGTTGCGATCATTGACGAAGAATTCGCGCGGCGTTACTGGCCCGGTGAAGAAGCCGTAGGCAAACGCATTCGTCCGGGCGGCAACAATCCGAGCAATCCTCTGGCAGAGGTTGTAGGCATTGTGCGCCGCGTCAAGATGGATGGTCTCAACGAGGACTCGAACCGCGTGCAGTCTTATTATCCGTTTCGCCAACTGGCTTTCGGCGGAATGACCGTGGTCGTTAAGACAAGCGCAGAGCCAGTGAGCATAGTTTCCGCTGTGCGACAGCAGGTGCTTTCGGTTGATCCCGACCAGCCGATTTATAACGTCAACACGATGGAGCAACTGCGCGCCGATTCGATTGAGCAGGAAAAGTTAAACCTGACGCTGCTCGGCATTTTTGCGGCTGTAGCTTTGATACTGGCCGCAGTGGGAATCTACGGCGTGATGGCTTATTCGGTCACGCAGCGCACGCACGAAATTGGCATTCGCATGGCGCTTGGCGCGCGACAAAGCGACGTGCTCGGCATGGTCATCAGGCAAGGGATGAAATTGGCGATGGGCGGTCTCGTCATCGGCATTGGCGGCGCGTGGCTGGCGACTCGCGCAATGGCGAGTTTGCTGTTTGGCGTGTCGGCTACTGATACCGTAACTTTCATCGCCGTCCCGATTGTGCTTGCCGTAGTAGCTCTGGTGGCCTGCGCTGTGCCCGCTCGACGAGCTACGAAAGTAGACCCGATGATCGCGCTCCGCTACGAGTAGCAAATTAAGAATTAAGAATTACGAATTAAAAATTGAGGCGTGAAGAATAATTCTTAATTCGTAATTGATACGGGGGATTATGGAAACTTTATTGCAAGACTTGCGCTACGGGTTTCGGATGCTGATTCAAAAACCCGCGTTCACTTTCATCATCGTCATCGCGCTGGCAATAGGCATAGGCGCGACGACTGCAATCTTCAGCGTAGTCAATGCCGTGCTGCTCAGGCCGCTTTCGTTCAATGCGCCAGATAAAATCATGATGGTATGGAATACGGAAGAGACAGAGAAAGCAGATCAATTCGGCGTCTCTTATCCCGACTTTATTGATTGGCGAGAACGCAATCAATCTTTCGAGCAATTGGCCGCATATTCAACGCGAGATTTCACGATGACCGGCGCGGGCGAGCCTGTTCGCTTACGCGGCGCGATGGTCACTGACGACCTGTTTCCAATTCTGGGAGTTGCGCCGAGGCTGGGGCGTTTCTTCCTTTCAGAAGAAGACAAACCCGGCGCGCGCGCAGCCATACTGAGCCATAGGATGTGGCAGCAGCATTTCGCATCCGACCCGCAGGTGTGCGACAAAGCAATTACACTCAACGGGCAAAGCTACACTGTTGTCGGCGTAATGCCTGCGGGCTTTCAGTTCCCTGTGCAAAACGATCCCGTCATTGATTTTTGGATGACGACGGCCATCCTGCAGGAAGGTGCCGTGCCGCTCACTGTGCAACGCGGCAATCATGCGCTCGAAGTTATAGGCAGGTTGAAAGAGGGCGCAACGCTCGAACAAGCGCAAGCGGATATGAGCGCAATCGCAGGCACACTGGGAAGCCAATATCCCGACACCAATTCGCAATTAGGCGCAAGGGTTGCGCCGCTTCAAACCGAGTTGGTCAGAGATGTTCGACCCGCGCTCCTGATTTTGTTCGGCGCAGTCGGGTGTGTGTTGTTGATCGCTTGCGTAAACGTCGCGAATCTTCTGCTTGTGCGAGCAACAACCAGACAAAAAGAGATAGCGATACGCACTGCGCTCGGCGCTACCAGATTGCGCGTCATTCGCCAACTGCTCACGGAAAGCTTAGTGCTTTCCTTTGTTGGCGGCGTGCTGGGTTTATTGCTTGCGATGTGGGGAATGGATTTGCTCATTGCGCTCGCTCCGGGGCTACCGCGCGCGGGCGAGATAACAATCGACGCAAAAGTTTTAGGTTTCACTGCGCTCATTGCGCTCGCTACGGGAATCTTTTTCGGAATAGCCCCGGCCTTGCAGGTCTCTAGAACCGAATTGACGCAAACGCTCAAAGAAGGTGGGCGCACATCGGGCGCGGGGGCGCACCACAACAGCGTGCGCAGCATGCTGATCGTATTCGAGATAGCAATCGCGTTGATGCTGCTTGTGGGCGCGGGGCTGTTTATAAACAGTTTCCTGAGGCTGCAAAGAGTCAATCCCGGATTCGATACGAACAACGCTCTCAGTTTCAGAATTGGCCTGCCAGATGTCAGATACCCTGAGGCGCAACAGAAAATCGCCTTTTATAAACAGTTGGCATCGCGCATTGAATCGCTGCCCGGAGTCAAAAACGTCGCATATACGACCGCTCTGCCTTTGAGCGGGCAGCGCGGCAGCGTAGGCTTTTCAATCGAAGGCGAGCCGAGCATTGCGGGTCGGCCCTTCCCTTACGACGCCGACTATCGAACTGTCAGTCCCGGCTACTTCAACGCGATGGGCATTCCGCTGGTCAATGGCCGAGACTTCGACGAGCGCGATGAAATGATGGGGAATCCCGTCGTCATCATTAACGAGATGCTCGCGAAGAGATACTTCGCGAATCAAAACCCTTTAGGCAAACGCATCAATCCCAGTTTCGGCATTGATAATCGCGGCATATTAATGCGCGAGATCGTAGGCGTAGTCGGCAATTTAAAGCACAGCAGTCTGAGCGCCGAGACTCAGCCGGAAGTTTATATCGCTTACAAACAGAATCCGCGCCCGACCATGATGTTTGTGATTCGCGCAAGCAACGACCCGAACAGTCTGGTCACAGCAATCAGAGAGGAAACGCGTTCGCTCGATAGCCTCCTGCCAATCTATAACGTCAAAACGTTCGACCAGTATCTTTCGGCATCGGTCGCGCAACCGCGATTCAACACGCTGCTGCTCGGCGTATTCGCTGGCGTAGCCTTGATCCTGACCATCGTCGGGCTTTATGGCGTGACATCGTATTCGGTCACACAGCGCTCTCACGAAATAGGCGTAAGAATGGCTCTGGGGGCCACTTCCAGGGATGTACTGGCGCTCGTAATCAAACAAGGCATGAGGTTGACCTTGACGGGCGTGGCGCTTGGGCTTGTGGGGGCGTTCGCTTTGACGCGCGTGGCAGAGAGCCTTTTGTTCGGCGTGACGGCAACCGACCCTTTTACTTTTATCGCAGTATCTGCGCTTTTGATCGGCGTGTCGATTGCGGCCTGCGCTGTGCCTGCGCGACGAGCTACGAAAGTAGACCCGATGATCGCGCTTCGCTACGAGTAGCAAATTAAGAATTAAGAATTAAGGAAGCGAAGCATAATTTTTAATTCTTAATTCTTAATTGAGGGATTTATGGAAACTTTACTTCAAGACCTGCGCTACGGCGCGCGAATGCTCACAAAGAAGCCCGGCTTCACCATCGTGGCTTTGATCGCGCTGGCATTAGGCATCGGCGCAAACACTGCAATCTTCAGCGTCGTCAACGCTGTGCTGCTGCGTTCTCTGCCTTATAAAAACCCTGACCGCTTGATCGTTCCTGTAACGGTCAATCCGGGGAAATATGATCGAGGCAGCGTTTCATATGCCGACGTAGTTGATTGGGGAAAAGAGGATCAGGTTTTTGAAGCCGTCGCCGCTTTTCAACCTCGAAGCGCA
>DATEKX010000564.1:0-6696 GCA_035277165.1 Blastocatellia bacterium
GAAGCCGACACGAGTTTGAGAGCCGCGCGAGCGTCATTCATCGTATTAGCAAAGGGCTTTTCAACATACACATCTTTGCCTGCGCGAACGCCTTCTATGCAGTGATAAGCATGTTGAAAGTCTGCCGTCGCAATGATGACCGCATCAATGTTTTTCATCGAATAAAGCTCGTCCGTGTTGCGAGCTTTGGCTAACTGCTCGCCGCCGAGCGGGACTTTCAATTCGTCTGCTTTCTGAGCTACAAAGTCGGCCCCTTCGTCGCGGCGTTTGTTCCAGATATCACAAACGGCCACCGGCTCGAAATTCAATTCAACGGCAAGCCGTAAGAAGGCCGGAATCAGCGCATCCCGCGCGCGGTCGCCGGGGCCGACGAACGCGACTCGCACGCGATCATTGGCTCCGAGAATCCTTGCGTAACTGGATGCGCGTGAACTGATCGCGATTCCAGCAGCGCCTGCAATTGAAGTCTTCATGAAATCTCGGCGTGAATTACGATTCGTTGTCATAATCATCCTCCCTTCTTATGCGCGCTTTAAATTGCCCCTGCGCGGCGCAGAAGCTCTTTCATCCCAACCATACTCTGCCTTGTAGATTCTTCCGGCGTGCCAGCGCCGCGCCAATGCGTTTCAAGGCTTAACACCCCGTCGTATCCATCTTTTTTCAGAGCGCGAAACTGCCCGACATAATCTATAATGCCGCGCCCCATCGCCGCCCATTCAGTCGTGCCGTCGGGTTTGCGAATTATATCTTTGCAGTGCATATAACCGATGCGATCTTTGGGCAGCATCGCGTAGCCGTCGGGAAACGGAGTCTCGCCGCGCGCGGCTGCATTTCCGGCATCCCAGTTGAGCTTGAAACTCGGCGACCTGACGGCTTTCAACGTTCGCGCGGCTTCCGCGCCTGTGGCTGTATTACAGGCGTGCTCGTTTTCCAGAATCAGCGTGATGCCGCTTTTTTCTGCTTTGGTCGCTGCTTCGATCAGTTTCTTATCTATCGCAGCGCGATACGGCGCTTGATCGTCCAGCCGCCAGAAATCGAATATGCGTATGTTAGTTGTGTTGAAAGCTTTCGCAAGCTCGAACCCGCGTTCGAGCAGTTCGTCCTGCTGATCGAACGTATAGCTTGCGCCGAACTGGTCGCGCTTCGGGCTGTATTTGGAAGTGGGCGCGCCCGGCCAGTCAACTTTGAAAATCGGCGATGCGATTGCAGATACGCGCAGGCGCGAGCGTTCCAATAACTGTCGCGCCTCGCTTATCTGCTTTCGATCAAGAGCCATGATGTTTTTGCCCCACAGCTCTCTGATTTCGACGAAGCTCAGGTGAAACTCTTTTGAAGCAACTTCCAGAGCATGGCCGAAGTCGCTTGTGATTTCATCCGTTATGACTGATAGCTTGAATTTTGCCATATCCTTAAATTTTCATCGCGAGCTTTTCTTCGAGATATTTCTTGCTGATAATAGCTGACTCTTTTGGCGTTCTTGATTTATCAGGCACTTCGTCGAGTTCAACTATGGCCCAGCCGCGAAACTTGATTTCCTCAAGCGCAAAAAAGACCGCAGGCAAATCAACTCTGCCCCGGCCAAGCTCAACGAAGCGATAAGACTTCGACTGTTCCGGCTCCAGACTCTCTACATCTTTTATGTGCAAAAACAACAGTCTGTCTCTGTATTTTCTTATCGCTTTCGCGGGGTCGCCGCCGCCTTGCGCGTAGTGAGCTACATCAAGCAGCAGCTTGACGTATCTATGGTCTGCCCTGTCCAATATTGCGTCAACTTCATCGGGCGATTCGCCCAGACTGCCCATGTGATTATGATAGCCCAAACTGATGCCGAGGTCCGTGGCGCGCTTTCCGACTTCGGTCAGCAATCGCCCCAGTCTTTTGAAGTCTTCGCCCGAAGGCTTGCGCTCTTTTGGTCGCCCGGAATCGGTCATCTGAAGATAGAGGCCGCCTGCGTCTCGCAGAAAGGTCGCTTGCTTGACCTGCGTTGCGACCTCTTCCGCTTCATCGTAGCTATCACTGCGCGGGCCGCCGCCCGACAGCGCTGTGAACTGCAAATGATGTTCTGATAAAAGCTCTCTGAGCGCTTTCGGTTTGTTGCCAAACTCTTTGAACGCGCTGGCTCGCAATTGTATGCCGCGATACCCGACTTCGCTGACATCTTTGATCGCCTGCATGTCATTTCCGCCCCAGGTGATTGCGGCATAGCCAAAGCGAATCTCTGACGGCGCGGGCGTAATTGGCTTATCAAAATAAGAGAGATCAATTGGCGGATACAACGGCGATTCAAACACACTTGCCAGCTTATGCGCTGGTAAAACAGTTGCGGCAGCAAGTGAGCCGATATTGAAAATAAATCTGCGACGAGATTTTGAAAATGACATTACATCATCCCCTTCTTTTCATAATTCGCATGTAACTCAATTCCGCTCCCCCCGATATTATGTGATCTGCGCCTGTAGTGAAAGAGGAAGAGATAAGAATTGCTACTGAAATGAGGCTGGAGTAAGGGCGATAGAAACCAGCGGTTGAGGCAAGAACGATGTCTTGCCTCAGAACCGCTCGGCTTTCATTTTAATTAATGGTGCCTATGTTGGAGCGCCGCACCTGAGAAATCGTCAGTCGGAATGCGCCGGTTGAGCAATTCACATTAGTGGTCGCAGTTCCGCTAGTTATCGCTGTCAGCAAAGGTGTCAGCGTGGCTTCGCCAGTTGCCCCTCGGAATGCGCCAGTGCCGCCGGTGATGGCAACCGTGTCCTGTAGCGGAATCGTGAGGTTCGACCCCGTAGTTCCATTAAAGCTTAAAAGATTTTCAAAGTTCTGGCGCGTACGACCAAGCGTGCCCTGCATTTCAATCGTGCCGTTGAAGCTTGGCAAATCCAAACTTATATTCACCACAGCCAGCGCCGTGTTGGTCAGGTTAATCGCCTGCGTTCCTGCCGTGGCATTTGTCGCATTGCCTGTGCTGGCTCCCGTTCGAAAGCCCCATACTCGCATAGTCCCAACCAGATTTCCGCCATTGAAGAAGGACTCTTGAGCAGCATCATCAACCGTACAGTCACTAGTGTTCACTGTGCGATTTAAGAATACCTGCGCTTCGACAAAGAACGAGCCTTGTCCTCCCGATGCAACCGAACCCAGCGAAGTCGTTGGCACGACCTCAAGAATCGAGTTGCTGACGCCCTGCGCCGAAGCCGAAGGCAAGTTTGCTTGCATACAACATACACCAATAAAGAGAAGCAATGCGCTCAACACGCTTGCACACCGCTTTCGGTTCAATCCTGATCTCTTGGTCATCATTATTTTATCCTTTCCTGTTATTCGAAATTATACGACTGCAAATTGGTACAGCCTTATGCGCAATACAAAGTCAAGATCGCGATAATTGACCGGGTGAATAGCGAATTACGTGGCTTTATTTTTGAGTGCAAATTAAAAGCGTTCAGAGAATTTGTAAACAGCTCTGATGAACCCTACTCCTTATTCTGCGCACACACTTGTGCGAGCGAGAAAATACGACGCAAATCAGTGTGCAAAGCTTATGCCGCAGATCGGCAAGAGTTCTGTCTGTGTAATTATAAGGCGGAATGAAATGCAAGGGAAAATATTGCACATTAAGGACTCAAACATGTCACACAGGAAATCTTCTATTGTTTGAATACAGATGTGCACGGACTGCCGCAGCACGAATCGCCGTCGCGCTGTTAAACGGCGACGGCGATTCGTGGCGGTTAAGCGCAACAGTCCGTTCTTATAACTAGCTACCTGACTGAGCGGACGTGATGATTAATCCTCCTTAATCGGCACCCGTAACGTCAGCGCGCCGACCCATTGCCCGGGGTTGTGCGTTTTTCTGAAGAACCGATCAGTAAAATTGGTATGGCAGAGCGCGCAACTCTGATGGAAGGTGTTGCTGAGGGCAATCGAGCGCCGATAGTACCAGCGGTTGTTCACCTGCTCGACTGATGTATGCGTCTGTCCCTGAAGCGCGCGTGCGAGCGCTGTCTGCTCGAAGTCGTCGTTGGGAATGTCGTTATTGCCTCCCTGGAGCGGGCCGAATGTTCCGATCAGCCGCATATCTCGGTTTGAGTTGTTGAATATAAGTGATATGGCTTGCTTGCCCTCTTCCACGTTTTGTGGAGTCGTCTCGTCGAACTCCTTGAAGAGCGCCGCGAGCAACTCGTTGAGCAGGAGATCGCTCGTCCGCTGGGCAAAAGCAACTTCTTCATTAGAGGGGGAATTGTCGGTGGTGGAATTGTCGGTGCGCCCGAAGCCTGTGACTCCGGCGACAGTGAGCAGAAGGACAAGCGCAATGACACGTTTAACTTTCGTATAGTACATTAACTTTCTCCTCAATATTTGAATTCGTAGTTTCCTGTTAGTCTTTGAGCAGTGTTGATTGAATCCAAAGCGGCTTCGCATGCTCACCGTGCGTCACCCAGTTCAGACGCACGGTGAGTCGGCTTCCCCCTGCTCACATTAGTAAATGAAGTTACGGACTCACAGATCGTAATAGAGTGAGTATTCTGTTCCACCTGATCTACTTGCTGCCCTGCGACAGTGAGTAGGCCACTCCTTGATAGATCACAGTGGCCGCGCCCACCTGCTCACAAGTATTGAACTCCACTCTCACCTCGCGATCCGCTGCATTGTGTTGCAGAAATACAGTGCAAGGTAAGATCGAGGGCAGGATCGTTCCTTTCCCTTTCAAGATCAGGCTTGATGCGCCATCGTAGTGTTTAAAGATGTAGTTTCCGTTTGAACTGAAGAACAATTGATCTCCCGTTGCGTCATCCTGCAACGAGTAATGATAGACACTGATCATAAATCTGCCGCTGTTGGGCCACGCGCTTTCACTGCCGCTGTAAACGGCGGTCGTGAGGAAAGAGCCGTTGCTGCCTCCGTTCGGGGCTGTGATGTCGGTACTCGCTATGCCGCCAACCAACGGCACTGCGCTGCCGACCGGCGCGCCATCCACCGCGAATTGCACAGTGCCGGTCGGTGTAACTCCGCCCGTGGCGCTCACCTGCGCTGTTAGGGTTATCTTTTGGCCGACGGTTACAGGGTCATTTGAAACAGTGAAGGTCATCACGGTGGCTGCCTTGACTGTAATCCCGTAGTTGCGCTCGCCGTAGCACCAGCCGTTGGATGTGGCGGTTGCCCTGACGAAGAAGTAATACGTGCCAGCGGTTGTCGGTGTCCCTGAAAGCACGCCGGTGTCGTGATTAAGCGTCAAACCGGGAGGCAAGACCGCTCCGTAGGGGATGTGCCAGGAAACTTCGCTGTAGCCTCCGCCCTGATGTTTGAAGGTCTGCGAGTAAAACATCCCCGTCATTCCATTCGGCAGCGGCGCGTCTGGAGAGATAGTGATGGCTGGCAGGCATTGCGCGTTGCCATTCGTACTAAGCAATCCGACAAGGCTGAGTATGACCAACAAAGTCAGCCTCAGGCTGCGCTTAATCCAGTTGCAACCGAGGCCGTGATATTCTTTTTCAATAGTGTCCATTGAGTTACATTCCTCCGAATAATTTTGTAGTGACGACTTTCAGTCGTCGAAGTTGTTAAATGAATTGGCCAGAATAGGTCTGCCCGGTTGGCAGCCTGTTTTCTGCCCCGAAGTCAGAGGCGGAAATATCTGTACAAGTAAAGGTAGCCGCTCGCCAAAGAGTGAGGCGCAAGACGTGTGCCTTGCGCCTCACTCTTTCGTTAGGCTGATTTTGCTTTTCGGTTTCAGTAAGACGGATTAAAATCCGGCCCTGGTGGCAACTCCGTGACGGGAATTTACTCCACCGTTTTCAAACATCAAATAACGGAAGTTGCCTAACTTCTGGCCATATTACTGCCCGCGTGAAATTTTTTAGCGGCTGGCGTATAGTTCTCTACTCTGGAAGGGAGTCTCTATTTATGTCATCGGCATTACGCGCGTCGCTCTGTCTTCTGGCTTTGAGCTTGAGCCTAATCAGCCCGGCCTCGTCGCAGTTTCAATCACTGGCTTCAACTCCGAGTTCGCCTCAGTCATCAGACGAAGAGACTCTGCGCAGGATGACTGAAGAATACGCGCAGGCAATCGCAGCAAATGATCTTGAAAAAATGCGCGAGTTATGGAATCCGCAATCACCCAACAGGGATTCACGCCTCAGATATTATCAGGGAAACACACGGTATGAATTCATCCGCATGAAGGTGTCTCGGCTGGAGGTGACGGGCGACAAGGCCATCTCACATGTGACGACAGATGAGCGACGGCTGGATAGGAAAACCGGGGTTACATTATCTGACCGCGACGCCTTTCACGATGTCTGCCGCTCGGTTGCATGGGTCAAGACCGGCGCAGGGTGGAAGGTCGAGCGCGAATTCTCGGTGCAGGATGAACTGGCTGGCAGGCTTGAGGCTGTGGCTTCAGAGCAGGAGCGCGACGAGATTCTGGAAAAAGAGAAAATCTTCGTTACCGACCTTCTGGTTCAGAATCTTCTTTCCAGAGGTCAGTCGCATCGAACCCGTGGAGATTTCGACGCGGCTTTGCGCTGCTGTCAGTGGGGACAGGCAGTGGCCGAAAAGCTCGGCGATCAGGCGGGAATCGCCTCGTCCTTGATGCACCTCGGAATGCTGAAAGCGACACAGGGTTACCCCGAACAGGCTTTGCCATTGCAGCAAAAGGCGCTCGCGTTGTACGAAGCGATCAAGCTCAAGCGCGGAGAG
>DATEKX010000565.1:0-3462 GCA_035277165.1 Blastocatellia bacterium
ATCTGATAGCCGCTGCTGCTACTGGCATAGATCGAAACAATATCCGTTCCGAAATCTGTTACAGGCCCAAACTGGACGCCGTTGCGGTATATGATCCATTGATCTTTGGTCACATCAAATGTCCATGCGACATGCACCCACGTATTTTCGGAGGTGAAAAAATCTTCAGAATACGTTTGGACTCCACCCTGCTGGTTGCTTGAATTAGTGTATTCGAGAAATGCCGACAAATTGTTTGTCTGTGCGGGAATATATAACGTAGGCTTTGAATCGCTACATTGGGCATCGCTTTGATACCCTATGATGACCTGATCGCTGGCGCGATTTAATGCTGCGCAACTCACCCAAGCACAGATGGTGAACTTGCTGGTCGGCGTTGTGTACGAGACAGGCGTGGTCCCATAGTTAGGGGTCAGGAACGGGTCGCTCTGTATTAAAATATAGTTGGAACTGCCGTTGAATTTAAGAACGTATCGCGCGCCCGGCGGCTGGAGGCCGGTGAAGAGCGATTTCTTGAGCCTGCTTGTCACCTGCGCTTCGAGGATTTGATTGACGATTTGCAGGTACGGCATTTCCTGATCCGTGCTTTCGCAGGTCAGCGGAATCTGCCACAGATCGGGCCGCCGCGCGACGAGCGATAATCGCTCGTTTTCAGGCTTCGTGATGTAGCCATCGACCAGCCTCAACAGATCGACGAAGTATGCAGCCGGGCTCCAGATCGATTGGCACTCTTCGCATTGCAGGTAATTGAGATTGCCGAACAACTCCTGATAGCCGGGCAGCCCGCTGTAGAAATTCAACAGCCCGGTCACGTTGTCTGAGGGCATCGCAGCAAGAACAGGGTCGGCAAGCGCCGCAAGGCTCATCGCGTGCAGCCGCGTGCGCTCGACTATATTCGCAGCCCGCCGGTGAACAGTGCGAGCCATCTCGTCGCCCGAAGTTTTGCCGTCGCAGACATCAAGCAACTTTGCGTACAGGCGCACGAACCTGTGCGCAGGAATAGCCGCAATCTCGTGCGCCGAGCGCAATCCCGCTTCATTGAGCGCGTCGGCCACGGCTTGTGAAGGGTAGACGCGCAGCAATCGCTGAAAGGTCTTCAAAGTTTCCAGAGTCGCTTCTCGTTCGGCGTCGCCGAAATCGAGCTTATCGATTGCGCCGGGGCTATTGAAATCAAAATGCAGAAGATCGAAGCCGGGATTGCGGTCTAAGAATTTTTTCAAACGCTCTGTGAGGATGGGCATCAGCTATCTCTCCTAAGATTCGTTAAAGTGATCACAATTATGTTTATGTGGACCTTGCTTCAATAAGCTTCTTGGAGTTTTTGAAAGTTAGCGCGTAAACGACTACCCCGTTTATGGCAAGGTAATGCGTTACGCTTTTAGGTCTGGTTCTGAAACTTTCCAGATCACCTTTGGACGACTTATAGTTGGGCACGTGAGCGGTGATGACGTTATCGTAGCTAGACGAAAGTTTCTTAGCCGCCGCTTCAAAAGCAGTCTTGTAAATCTGGTTGATAACCCAGTTCTCGGCTATGACGTTGTCAGGCCCGTTCACCTTATGCTCCAACTCATCCGGCACACCTTTTTCAGGAGCGAGATGGCCTCTGTCGTCTCGCGTGCTATCTATTCCGCCGTAAGGATCAGCCGCGCCTATTTTCGGGCCCCCTGATCTTGGCGCAATGCGCGCAATCGACATTTTGGGGCGAACGATTGGCAGACCTGAGCCGGATGGGTGGTTCACCGTTTCTTTCACGAGGTCAAGAAAATTCTTTCCCGTAGCTGCCCAATCTTTGATTTGTTTAATAAAGTTTGTTGTCAAACCCGTAACCTGCCGGAGCTTTTTCGCTTCCGAAATGGCATTCTCTTTTATGTGCTTAAAGACGGCTTTGCGCGTGGAAAGCCCCGTGACCCGATCCCTCATTTCCGTCCCCTTAAAATAATCGCCTATTACCCCTTCAGGCGGATCATAATCCTTCAGCTTATTTTCTTCGTTCTCTTGAATTCTTGGGCTCCTTCTGCGACCAGAATTTTGTATCGCGCTGGCAGCTTTCTGCTGAGCTTTCTGCCTGATTTTCGCTACGACACTTTGCTTGGCGGCCCTTCTTAGTGCAGAGTTGCTGAAGTATCTGGCTTTACCGCCTTTGACGCGTACAACAGTAACCTTTCCGCTTCGCTTATTTCCGTTGGTTCCAGTAGCATCTCCGTAATTGATGGGATTCCCGCCGACGAACGCATAAAGATTCAACCCATCAACGGTTCCCGCCGGGTCGGGACTGAGCCAGCGACAAAGCCACGGCGCGTAATACCGCGCGCCGTAATAGTAAAGCCCGGTCGTATCGTCGCGCTCTTTGCCCGAATACCTATACTCCTTGAGCGCGGAATCCAAACGGTTCCGGCCCCACATCAGCGATGTGCCGCCGTAAGGAAAATACTCTTCATAAGTCAATAGCCCCGCTTCTTCATCAAGCTCAATCGCGACCGAGCCTAGATAATCGCTCAACTGAAAGCGCACCTGTCGCTCACCCGCCTGCGGCCCCGTCGTAGATGTAGCCACGGTCCAGTTATGCACGATGGCGAAACGCTCGTCGTCGCCGCTCACCTGCAACGATTGCCGTTCGAGTTTGAGAGTCGCCGTCGGGCTGTCGCCGTCTGCAACGACAAGCCTTCGCAGTACCTCCAGCGTTCCTAAGTAAAGTTTCTCTGTTAGCTCTATTACTCCCGTTTGCGCGTTCAGCACCCGCTCGGTCACTTTGCGCACACGCTGACCCGCAGAGTCATAGATGTAGTAATCGCCGTCATCAGGCTCGCCGTTCGCGCGTTTAACCGACGGCACGTGCGAGATGTTGTCGCGGTAGTTCCAGTAAACCTGCCGGTTGCCTTCCATGTTTTCCATGTTGCCGTCGGCGTCGTATTGCACGGTTTCGCATAACGGCTTGCCCGGCGTGCCTCCGCCAATCGTGCATGGAATTTGCTGAGAGCAGACTCTCGACAATCGATTTGAAGGAGAGGCAGCGGGTTGAGCCTCCGGCCCTTCAACCGGAAACTCCCGCGTAAAGCAACGCTCGGAGTCTTTCGATATGTGGCGCATCCGCGTCAGGTTTGCTCCTGCGTCGTAGTGATAATGCTGCGTATAAGCGACGAGTTTATTAGCGTCGTTAAGCTGGAACCGGGCAGCGGGCAAAAACTGTTCAGCAGGGTTTGCGCCATCACCCCCGAGCGCCGGGTGCTCGCGCCCCTGAGCTTTGATCAAGCGATAAAGCGAGTCATAAGTGTAGGCCGAGCGCGGCTCTACTTTCGCATTGTCATAATAGACAGGCTCCTGATCTATAAATTGCGTGATGACGATATTGCCTACGGGATCGTAAGTGTAATTCGAGTCTTGCAAGAGGTGTTTGCCGTGGTCGCTATTCTTGCGCAGAGAACGTTGCCGGGTGAGCAGAAAAGTCTCCGGGTCATATTCGTA
>DATEKX010000566.1:0-2001 GCA_035277165.1 Blastocatellia bacterium
AGACGAGAAGTGTTTTGACGAGCCAGCCGGGGCCGAATCCGATCAACGCGTAAGCGAGCATGTCATACCAGTCTTTTACTCCGAATTTGGAAATGAAAACCCCGACCCCGGCAAGCGCAGTCAATACCGGAAGCGCATAGATTAATAGCTCCAGCGCGAAGTTTCCCGTGTACTGAAGCGGATTTTTTTGACCTTCAAGCGCGTATGTCGGGGCGATGCCTGATCGTTTCGCAACTTCGTTCATCGCCATCACGCGACGAACGGTGAGAGGATGAGTCGAGTTCAGTTGAAACCATTTCGCCCAGGGGTTCTTAAGCTCCCATTGCATGGCATTCATCATGGCGGTTTCCGAAAAAGCGCCGGTCGCATCGGAGGTGCTGCGGGCAAAGCGGCTGGCGGCTTTCACGTTGGCGATGCCGAGAGCGGCTGCCCCATTCGAGGTCATGTAAGATTTCATACCCGCCGTTTTTTTCTTTTTCCCGGTCTCTTCCTGCTCCAGGCGCGCAAGCTCCTCCTGTTGTTTTGCGAGCCCGTAACATATCTTTATAAGCGCGCGGGAAAGGCTGTTCGGATCACCTGTGATTCGCGCCGAGGATTCATCGGCAAAGAATTCGCGGACGCGTGAGAGCGATAAGACCACAAATTGCGAGAGCAGATATACGAGATAAGCTCCGATAGAAATGGCCACGCCGTAGCTGAAGTTTCTGCCTCGGTCGCGCGTCCACACGTACAACACGTAAAGCACGAGCGGCACGGCCTGCGCGACCGTCATAACTATAAAGTCGCGGTTGCGCACATGCCCAAGTTCGTGAGCGACCACCCCGCGCAATTCTTCAGGAGTCAGTATATCTGCAAGCCCCGATGTGATGATGAGGCGGGCGTCTCCTCGCGTTCTTCCATAAGTGAACGCGTTCGGATTGCCATCATTAATTATCCCGAACCGGGGCGCAGGAATGCCAATCTCGTTGGCTGTTGCGAAGTACCAGTCGGCAAATTCCGGCGAAACCTCTTGCGGGTCTGCCCATCGGATTGTGAATACCCAATCAATGATTAATGGGCCGATTGCGTACTGCAGCAGCGTGATCGCAACCGCAAACGTGACCGCGTAGTAAACCGGCGAGTCGAAATACCACATCAGGCCAGTGCCCACCGCAAAGACAAGGCCGAACAGCAATCCAAGAACTAAAGCGGACCGACGAGCGAGTGGTGACATATGCTAACCTCCTGTGATTTGCCTTGCGCGCGATATCGCGTAACTTACCAGACAGCGTGCTTATCCTGAGACCAAACTGTTTCACTTATAATAAACCTCTTGTCTCAAGTCAATCTAATTTTTGTTGCGCATATTACGCGGGTGCGAGCGTATTGCTTTCATAATCGGCTGACTTGGCAACCGCGCGCGAAAACGATAGACTCTGCTCACGCTTGCATTAATGGTAAATATGTTATGTTCAAGGTGAAAAACGCTATGAAGAATAGTACGCTCGCACGTTTCATAATTTCTTCTGTCGCTTTATTGTTCACGCTCGCCCCTGTTTCTGTAGCACAGAAATCGGCGGCGCGCGCGCCCGATCAGCCTGTTGACGAGGAGTACACTAAAAAAATCCGCGAGTACACGACCGAGCCGTTCTTCCTCTCGCCGCTTGTTGATTACTTGCCAGCATCGAAGACCGTGCCGACTCCTAAAGCCGTGCTCGGCGATGTAGCGGGCGCGCCCGGCAAACTGCCTTACTCGGCAGATGTCTATCGCTATATGCGAATGCTCGAAAAGGCCAGCCCGCGCGTGAAGGTCTTTTCAATCGGCACCACCGAAGAAGGACGCGAGATGATTGCGGTCGCCGTCACTTCGGAAGCGAACCTCGCAAAGCTTGAAGAGAATCGCGCGCGGCTCGCAAAACTTGCAGACCCGCGCACAATCAGCATGAACGATGCGGAAGCCGACCGGCTCGTCGCCGAGTCAACGCCCATCTATTACATCACAGGCACGATTCATTCGCCCGA
>DATEKX010000567.1:0-4046 GCA_035277165.1 Blastocatellia bacterium
GAATACATTCCGCAGGAATTAAAGCTCTGGCCGAAGCGCTCGAAGAACTGGGCGATGTAGTCGTAGTCGCTCCTGCTCACGAGATGAGCGCGGCTTCGCATTCGCTGACGCTGATGCGCCCGCTTCGCATTGAGAAGATTGACGAGCGCCATTACTCTGTTGACGGCACGCCTACGGATTGCATCACGCTTGCCATGAGCCACATCTTGAAAGACGACCTGCCCAGCCTCGTTGTATCCGGCATCAACAAAGGCGGCAATCTGGGCGATGATGTGACTTACTCCGGGACGGTTGCGGGCGCGCTCGAAGCTGCGATCTACGGGTTGCCCGGAATTGCGATGAGCCTCGTCCAGCGAGTCGATTTTGACTTCGGCCCCGCAGCCGAATTGGCTCGCGAGCTTGCGCGGCGCGTGCTCGGAGACGGCTTGCCGCAGGGCACGCTGCTAAACGTCAATGTTCCGCCCGGCCCGGTTCGCGGCGTGCGAGTCACTAAACAAGGAACGAAGATCATCAAGCCTACGATTATTGAAGGCACAGACCCGCGCCAGCGAAAGTATTACTGGATAGGCGAAGAATCGCTCACCTGGAATGAAGAAGAAGGCACAGACTACGAGGCGCTCAGGCACGGGCTTGTTTCGATTACTCCGTTGCGCAATGACATGACCGATTACCGCGTGTTGGACGAAATCAAATCAAGGGATTGGGATGCGATTCTGGAATCACAGATAAAATGAGATCAAACCTACATATAAACGACTCTTACGGAGCCAGCCTTTATCAATCGCAACGAACGCGGATGATTGACCTCTTGCGCAGTCGTGGCATTAAAGACGAGCAGGCGCTGGGCGCAATGTCAGAGATTCCCCGCCATCTGTTCGTGCCCGAAGCGCTCGCAGCAAAAGCCTACGGCGACCACGCATTGCCGATTGGCGAGATGCAAACTATATCTCAGCCCTACATGGTCGCTCGCATGACTGAGCTTCTCGAAGTAAACAAAGATTCAACGGTGCTTGAGATCGGCGCAGGCTCGGGCTATCAAACGGCTGTGCTTTCGGCAGTCGCCGGGCGTGTGTTTTCCATAGAGCGAATCAGCGAACTGGCGCGCATGGCGCAGAGCAATATTCGCAAGCTCGGCTGTTACAATGCGACCGTTAAATGGTTCGATGGCACGATTGGGTGGAGCGATCACGCGCCTTATGACGGGATACTGGTAGCGGCAGGCGGGCCTGAAATTCCTGAGCCGCTCGTCCAACAACTAGCCGTAGGCGGGCGACTGGTTATCCCCGTCGGCGAGACGGAGCAACAGTCGCTCGTGCGCGTGATAAGGACTGAAACAGGCATCCTTCGCGAAGACCACGGCGCGTGCGTTTTCGTCAAACTGATTGGCCGCTACGGCTGGCCCTCTCAGTCTTAGAAAATATATACTCACGCTTTATCTTTTCAGCAGATGGGAGTCATGTGGATTTTATAAAGCAGTTAATAGATGTCTTTCTGCACCTCGACCAGCATTTGAACGAGATCATTCAGGCTTATCATGCCTGGACTTACCTGATACTTTTCCTGATCGTCTTTTGCGAAACGGGTCTGATCGTGACGCCTTTCCTGCCCGGCGATTCCCTTCTGTTTGCGGCGGGCACTTTCGCGGCGCTCGGTTCATTGGATGTGTGGATTCTGTTTTTGATTCTCACGGTCGCTGCAATCCTCGGCGACACGGTCAATTATTGGGTAGGTTATTACATCGGGCCGAAAATTTTCAGTCGCGAGAATGTGCGCTTTCTCAATAAAAAACATCTTGAACGCACGCACGCGTTTTATGAGAAGTATGGCGGCAAGACTATCATTATCGCGCGCTTCATACCTATCGTTCGCACCTTTGCGCCCTTTGTCGCAGGCATTGGCAAGATGACTTACTGGCGTTTTATAACTTATAACATCGTCGGCGGAATCCTGTGGGTTGCCATATTCATTTTCGGCGGCTATTACTTCGGAAATCAGCCGGTAGTGAGAAAGAATTTTTCGCTCGTCATAGTGGCAATCCTCTTGATTTCAGTCATGCCGATTCTGTTCGAGTTCGTGCGCCATCGTATGAAGAAATCGAAAGAACAACCAGCCCAATTCAAAAGTGAAGAAAGACCAGCAGACCAGTTAACCGAATAAATCGCATTTCAGAATTTGTTACTGCCAACTGGGAAGACAGCCGATAGCGCAGGCATTGACTGCGATCCATTGTAAAGGACTCGCTCAAGAAATAATCCAGATGGCGGCGCGGTGTGCGCGGCGGACTGGAACTGTTTTGAACTCGCGGCTGCCGCGCGCGGGTCAAGCAATCTGCGGAATTCTTCCACACTCAAATTCCTTCGACCTACCTCGACCAGCGAGCCGACTATCCGCCTGACCATCTTCCATAAAAAGTGTGAAGCCCCGATGCGAAAAAGCAGCAGGTCTCCGTCACTTGCAAGCTCTGCGCGTTCGACTGCTACAAGCGTTGATCTTTCTTCGGCGCGCTTGTCACAGAACCGCGCGAAGTCATGTCGTCCGTTTACGAGCGAGCAGGCTTCATTCATCAGATCAACATTCAGTCTATCTTTCACCCACCACACATAACGTTTTGCGAACGCCGTTCGCCGAAGTGAAATCTGATAAATGTAATACCGCCGAACAGCATCTCTTCGAGGATCAAAATCAGGATGAGCCTCAGCGGTTCTTAAAACGCTGATGTCTGCTGGCAGCCTGTCGTTGAGCGCGCGTTGAAGTTCAAGCGGTTTCACGCGCTGGATTGTTTTCAACCGCGCAACCTGCCCAAGGGCGTGAACTCCTGCGTCAGTCCTGCCCGCGCCCAGTATTTCTACAGGCTTTTCGAAAAACTCTTCGGCAGCTTTGCGAATCTCGCCTGCTATGGTTCGAGCGTTTTTCTGCTCCTGCCATCCGTAATAACGAGTTCCTTCATACTCGATCACAAGCTTGTAACTGAACATCGTCTGCTCCTTCAAGCTTGAGCTTGCTCGACATTCAGGTTTGTGTCAACCGGGCCGTGCAAACTATTCTCAAGAAAATTTCATATTTAGTTGACATGCGCAAGCATAAAACATATTATGGGCTTTGTTGACGTTTTAGCTTATTTTTATAGGCGTAAAAATGATTAATCAAATAGATTATAAGATCATTGACCTGTTGCAGAGAAACGCGAGGATGACTCAATCAGAGTTGGCCAATGCTGTCGGGCTATCTCAACCGGCTGTTGCTGAACGGATGCGTAAGCTCGAACAGGAGGGCTTTATTACCAGTTACGCGGCGAGGGTTGATGGGCGCAAACTCGGCAAAGATATCACAGCCTTCATCGGCGTTGGCATTGATCACCCCAAGTTCAATGGCGAATTTGCAAAAAGGATTCTCGCGTTGCCGGACGTTTTGGAATGCCATCACGTCACAGGCTCGGACTCTTACCTCTTAAAAGTCGTCACAGAAAATACGGAAAGCCTCGACCGCCTGATCTCCGAAAATCTGCGCACCATTCCGGGCGTGACGCGAACGCACACGACTATCGTCATGTCTTCGGTTAAAGAAGGCACACACATAAAGCCTATGGTCGAAGTCAGCAAGCCTTCTAAGAAACGCCGTTGAAGGCAATTGAAAACTACTGCCAGATAAAGTGAGGTTGAACTGATGACAAGGCCCTCGTCGCTATCGGAAGTTTTACATTCGCCCACGCAGCATTCACAAGAAGCCGAAGCGCAAACCTATCGCTTCGCGCGGCGAATGTCGCATATGGCAGTCTCGGCAATCCGCGAGATTCTCAAGGTCACCGAGCAACCTGAGATCATTTCTTTCGCTGGCGGCATGCCTGCGCCTGAACTGTTTCCTGTCGCTGCGATTGCTCAAGCTCATGCAGAAGTCTTCAGAGAAGAAGGCCCTGCCGCGTTGCAATACAGCACGACTGAGGGATGGAAGCCGCTCCGCGAATGGATCGCCAGCCGCATGAGAACGCAAGGCATCCAGATAGACGCGAGCCGTGTGCTGATAACCAGCGGCTCGCAGCAAGGGATTGA
>DATEKX010000568.1:0-5510 GCA_035277165.1 Blastocatellia bacterium
CGCGAACGGTTCGAGGTCAGCACAGTGTATGGGCGATGAGTCGCCTTGATCGAACCGATTTCAGGAATCGTCACTTGAAATTCAGACAGCGCTTCGAGCAGGAAAGCTTCAAACTCTTCATCGCTTCGATCAACTTCGTCAATCAATAAAACGGGCGAGCGCGTCTGATTGGTTATGGCTTCAAGCAGAGGCCGTTTTAACAGGAAAGGCTCGCTAAATATCATCGCTTCTTTTTCGGCGGCGCTCCCGGCATTTGATTCTTGAAGTTTGATGTGAAGCAGTTGCTTTGAATAATTCCATTCGTAAAGCGCAGTCGCGGCGTCCAGTCCTTCATAACACTGAAGGCGCACAAGGTTCGTGTCGAGCGCCGAGGCTAACACCTTAGCGATTTCGGTCTTGCCGACACCCGCTGGCCCTTCGACAAGCAGAGGCTTGCCGAGCCGCATAGCCAAATACACCGATGTAGCAACTGCCGCATCGGCAATGTAAGTTTGCCGACCGAGCAATTCCTGTATCTGTCGTACTTCTTCCCTCACACCTGCCTCGCGTCTTGTTGGGCGATGCGCTCGAAGTCTTCCTGAGTATCTATATCTTCAGGAAAAGGCCGGTCGAACGAAACCTCGCGGAGAAGATCGGGGTTTCGGTCAACAAGTTTCCACGCCGCTTTGTCGCCGTGCAGCCCTATGAGCTTGTCGAACAGCGGCTTTGCAAACAGCATCGGATGTCCCTTGTGCCCTCGATAAGAAGCCAGCACGATTTGCCCGTCGCTTTGCCGCCACTTTTCGGCCACGCCATTAATTATTTCAGACTCGACGCCGGGCTGATCGCCCAGGATGATTATGATCGCATCCGAGTCGGGATTGGCAGCAGTGATGCCTGCGCGGTACGACGATGCGCAGCCTTCGCCGAACACGGGATTATCTACAACCTTCGCACTGCCAAAGTTGACTCGCTCGCGTATTTCATCTGCCGCGCGGCCCAGCACGATGATAATTTCATCAAGCCCATTGGCACGCTCGGCTTGACGGATGACCCAGCCGAGCAGTGTGGTGCCTCGAAAAGGCAAAAGCTGTTTGGGCTGTCCGAAACGGCTTGAAGCGCCCGCTCCAAGAATCAGCCCCGAGATGAATTTTCTCATGCCGTTGTTTCCAGATAGTTTTCGGGTGATCGGTCGAAGGTTTCCTTACACCTGAGACAGCAGAAGTAAAATGGCTTGTCCTCAAATAAGCTCTTGTATCTTGCGTTCGTTATCGCGACGTTCATCCCGCAGACGGGATCGCGGCTTTCAGCCGATGACTCAGCCGATTTTTGCATGACTGGCAGGCTTATCAACTTTGAAGCCCTGATCGGTTCGGCTCTACGCAAGCGAGTGATTTCGGCCATAACGCTGAGCGCGATTTCAGGCAGCGTTTCGCTTCCGAGTTCTAACCCGGCTGGACACTTTATGCGGTCGAGATGTTCGTCAGTCGCGCCCTTGTCGCGCAGGTATTGAAAGAGGGATTTCGCTTTTTCTTTGCTTGCGACCAGCCCCGCATATCTGGGACTTGTGCCGACGACTGCTTCGAGTCCTTCTTCGTCGCCGTTTCCCATAGTCGCAATCACGACAAAGCTCTGCGAGTTGATCGAACGGCGGGCCGCTTGAAGATCGGTCAGCACGTGATCGGCTTCCGGGAATTGTTCCACTGTAGCTTCGGGGTCGGCCACTGAAACTTTGAAGTCGAGCAGTCGGCCAAGCCCTGCGATGATCTCGGCGACGGGCGAGCGCCCAACGATTAATAGCTCAGGTTTTGGAATCACAGGCTCAAGATAAATTTCAAGCGAGCCGCCTCCCTGACAGGTCATCTGATAAGCCTCGACTCCTTTCCAATCTCCGTGAGTTGATTCCGGGCTGATGCTTATGAGTTTCGGTTTGCCTGTTTCGAGCGCCTTCTGCGCTTCGCGAATGATGATAGGTTGAACGCACCCGCCGCCTATCCAACCGCTGATGGAGCCGTCAGGTTTTATTATGGCCTTCGAGCCGGGCTTTGCCGACTGCGGGCTTTTGTAGGCCACAACCGTCGCGATTACGAATGGTTGCTCTTCCGCTCGTAACCTCGCAGCTTGATCTACTACATCATTCCACATCGTTGAACTACTCGCTCACTCCCGCTTCTCTTAAAAGCTTCCACACCTTTGGCGGGGTGATCGGAATATCAATGTGCCGCACGCCAAGATGCCAGAGCGCATCAACTACTGCGTTGACGATTGCGGCTGGCGCTCCTACGGTTGCCGATTCGCCGACGCCTTTCGCGCCGAGCGGATGATGCGGCGAAGGCGTGCACGTCTTGTCGGTTTCCCAATTCGGAGTTTCAACCGCTGTCGGAAGCAGATAATTCATGAAACTGCCTTGCAGTATATTGCCGCTTTCGTCGTATTGAATCTCTTCGTAAAGAGCCGGGCCAAGTCCCATCGCCAGTCCGCCGTGAATCTGTCCCTCGACGATCATCGGGTTGATGATGTTGCCGCAATCGTCTACGGCAACAAAGCGACGCACCTTCACTTCGCCGGTTCCTTTGTCAATGTCAACAACGCAGATGTAGCTGCCGAACGGATAAGTGAGATTCGGCGGGTCGTAATAAGAGACGGCTTCGAGGCCCGCTTCCATCCCCTGCGGATGATTCGTGTAAGCGGCAAGCGCAATCTCTTGAATCGTCTTTGCGCGATCAGGCGAGCCTTTGACAAAGAACTTGCCCGGCTCCCATTCAAGATCATCCTCGTGAGCTTCGAGCAGGTAAGCGGCTATCTTCTTCGCTTTGTCTCTGATCTTGCGAGCGGCTACCGCACAGGCTGCGCCTGCGGTCGGAGTGCTGCGGCTCGCATAAGTCCCAAGCCCATAAGGCGCTGTGTCTGTGTCGCCTTCGTCAACCACGATGTCGTCAACAGGGATTCCGAGCTCTTCGGCGACGATCTGCGCATAAGTGGTTTCGTGTCCCTGCCCCTGCGACTTGGTTCCAAATCGCGCGATGACTTTTCCTGTCGGATGTATGCGAAGCTCTGCGCTGTCGAACATCTTCAGGCCGAGTATGTCGAAGTGCTTCGACGGGCCTGCGCCGACGATCTCTGTGAAGCTGCTGATGCCGATGCCCATCAACTCTCCGCGTGCGCGTTTTTCGGCCTGTTCTTTTTTGAGTTCCGCATAGCCGACTCGCTCCATCGCCAGTTCAAGCGCGCCCGCATAGTTGCCGCTGTCGTATTCCCAGCCGAGCGCAGATTGATAGGGGAACTGCTCAGGCTTGATGAAGTTCTTCATGCGAAACTCAGCCGCGTCCATACCTATTTCGTGCGCGAACAAGTCCGCCATGCGCTCGATTGTGTGCACGGCTTCGGTCACGCGGAACGAGCAGCGATAGGCAATGCCTCCCGGCGGCTTGTTGGTGTAGACGCCGTCTACTTCGACGTGCGCCGCCTTCAGGTCATAAGACCCTGTGCAGACGTGAAAGAGACCTGCAGGAAACTTTGAAGGATTCGCCGCCGCATCCGTGTATCCATGATCGGCAACGGTCTTGATGCGCAGCCCGGTCACAGTGCCATCTTTCTTTCCAGCCAGTTCCGCAGCGATGTGATAATCGCGCGCGAACGAATCGGCCTGAATGTTTTCCATGCGGTCTTCGATCCACTTAACCGGCTTGCCCGTTAACACAGACGCCGCAACCGCAATCACATACCCCGGATAGACTGGAACCTTGCCGCCGAACCCGCCGCCAATGTCCGGCGCGATGATTTGAATCTTGTGCTCGGCCAGTCCCACGTGACCCGCGACAAGAGCAAAGACCGTGCGTATCGCATGCGGAGCCTGTGTGGTCATCCAGACCGTGAGCTTTCCGCTAATCTTGTTGAAAGAAGCAACGCAGCCGCATGTCTCTATTGATGAAACGTGAATTCGCGGGATGTAAATGTTTTCTTTAACCGTGACCTCTGCATCTTCAAATGCTTTATCGGTTGCCGCCCGGTCGCCCCACTCCCAGTGCCAGATGTGATTGTCTTTTTTATCGGGCTTGTCTGTGCGAAGAACCGGAGCGTCAGGCTCAAGCGCTTTGAACGGGTCTACGACTACGGGCAGCGGGTCATAGTCAACTTCTACGGCGTCAACGCCATCGGCTGCCGTGTAACGATCAGTCGCCAGCACCGCCGCGACTTCCTGCGCTTGATACATCACCTTGTCTACCGGAAGCACCATCTGCGTATCCGACATCAGCGTAGGCATCCAGTGCAGGTTATAAGCAGCAAGGTCTTTGCCCGTGATTACTGCAATCACGCCGGGTGTGGCCAGAGCCTTTGATATGTCAATGCTCTTGATCGTGGCGTGCGCGAAAGGACTGCGGACGATGTCCATGTAAATCATATCGGGCAACACTATGTCATCAACGTAAGTCCCCTTGCCGCGAATGAAGCGCGGGTCTTCCTTCCGTTTGACTGAATGGCCCATGCCGCCGATTTCCGGTGGTGTTTTTGGCGTCATAATTAAGCACCTCCCTCGCGCATTTTTGCCGCAGCAGACTCATAAGCTTTGACGATGTTGACGTAGCCCGTGCACCGGCAGAGATTGCCGGAAATCGCATGGCGAATCTCGTCTTCGCTAGGGCTGGAGTTGTCATTGAGAAACGCATACCCGGTCATCAACATGCCGGGCGTGCAGTAACCGCATTGCAGTCCATGTTCCTGACAGAACGCTTCCTGCAGAGGATGTAGCTTGCCGTCCTGCTCCAGTCCTTCGACCGTCAATATTTCGCGCCCGTCGGCTTGCACGGCAAACATAGTGCAGGATTTGACGGCGCGACCATCAAGGACGACTGTGCAAGCGCCGCAATGACTGGTGTCGCAGCCTATGTGCGTGCCTGTGAGCCGAAGCGTCTCGCGAATGAAATGAACAAGGAGCAGTCGCGGCTCGACTTCCGCTTGATGCTCGGCTCCGTTGACTTTTACGCTGATGCCGGTTTTAGCCATTGCCTACCTCCCGTCCACCCGCGCGCTCAAGTGCGCGTTTAAGCGCCCGCACGGTTAGCACACGAACAACGTCACGCTTGTAATCAGCCGAGCCTCTGATGTCATCGAAAGGCTGCGCCTCGCCTGCCGCAATTTCAGACGCCTGTTTAATAGCGTCGTCGTCAATCGCCTTGCCCTTGAGAAAGGCTTCGACCTGCGTGGCTTTCAACGGCATGAATCCTACATTTGTAAGCCCGACGCCCGCGCGCTGGCAAACGCCCGCACTGTCGAGAGTGACTTGCACGGCAACGCCTGCCGTTGCGTAGTCGCCGACTTTCCTTTCGAGCTTGAGGTAGGCTCCGCCGCTCAAAGGCGGCGGGACAGGGACTCTTATTTCTTTTAGTATCTCGTCAGGCTGGAGGTCGGTCGAGAAGAGTCCTGTGAAGAAATTCGTTATGAGTATTTCGCGCTCGCCGCGTGAGGAAACAGCACAGAGTGTGGCTTCCAGAGCAAGCATCGTGGCCGGGTGATCGTTGGCCGGATCGCCG
>DATEKX010000569.1:0-16120 GCA_035277165.1 Blastocatellia bacterium
GCCCGTAGTCGCAACAACCGGGCTTACGACAGCAGCCGAAGACATAATCGGCTCCTTGATGATCGGCTCTCTGATGATCGGCTTTGCGATGACCGGCTGTTGCTCTTTCAGTCTGCGAGCCTCTTCCGCCTTACGTTTGCGCTCTTCCTCCTGTAGCTTGCGCAATTGCTGAAGCCGGGCTTGCTCTTCGCGCTCGCGCTCTTTCATCTCCGCTTCAAGCCGCTTGCGCTCTTCGGCTCTTTCCGCTTCTCTTTGTTCTGCTTGGATGCGGCGCTGTTCGGTTCGCTCTGCCCACCGCGCTCTGAAATGCCTTGTACCTTCTGCAAGCACTTTCATCACTGGCCTGAGCCAACTATTGATGGTGGCGAATGAAACCTCCATCGTCAGCATCAGTGTCAACAGCGAAGCGGCAGTCAACACTATGGCTGCGCCGATGATGTTCAACGCGCTGGCAAGCGTGCCTTCGATAACGTAACCGACTCCGCCGCCGTTGCTGCGCGAATGCTCAAGTATGCCGAAACCGAATTTGGGAAAGAGCGCGAGAAACCCCGACAGCGCCAGCAACAGCAGCCCTGCTCCCAAAGCTTTTCGCACAGGAATCTCTGTGCGTTCAGAGAAAAAAGCGCGCGTGGCGATGGCGATCAAGACAAGCAACACAGGGATTGCCAATGACGCAAGCCCGAACATCTGCAGAAAGAAGTCTCCGACGTATGCGCCAAAGATACCGATGATGTTTTTGGGCTGTTGCGAAGGGCCGATTGAGTTCCAGCTAGGGTCTTTAGGATTGAAAGTGACCACGCTCAACAACAGCAGCACGGCTGCGGCAACAAGCACGACGGCCAGCGCTTCGCTGGCATGCGATTTCTTGTTCGAAGACTTTGTTCGAGGTTTTTTAGCCATTGCCGTTGCCCATTAAAATATTACTCGCAATCTTACAGAATTGCTCACAGATAATACAATAGACAGTAGACAAAAAACAGCGAGCAGCAAGATATAGGGCAAGCTGGAATCAGAGAGAAGAAATTATGAACGATGAATGATGAATTAAGAACTTCTCTTCAATTCATCATCCATCATTCATCGTTCATCGCTTCTTCTACCGCCTCTGCGGCGAATCACTTTTCTTGCTATTTCGTTGTCGCGGCTGGTGTCGCCGCCTTTGCGAAGTCGCCTGCTTTGACAATGGTTATCTTCGCAGGATCAATGTAGCGACGCATCGCTGCGTTGATCTGATCAGGTGTGAGGGCTGCGATCTTTTTCTCGAACTCGGCGTCCCACGCGAGAGTGCGGCCCGTATAAGCAAGGGCCGCCAGTTTGCGCATAAGCTCTGCATCCTGCGCGCGGCTGACCTGCCGCGATTGCAGATAACCCTTCTTCGCCGCCTCGACTTCTTCGGCGGTGAAGCCGTCTTTGAGCATTCGCGCAATCTCTTCTTTGAACCCGGCTTCGAGTTTGGCCGCGTTCTGTGGCGCGTACATGGCGAACGCGCTGAACGTGCCGTTTTTGTCTAATGGGCTTGCGCCCAGATTTGACCCGACCGAATAGCTCAGGCCATCTTTCTGGCGCAGCCGCGTGCCAAGCCGCGAATTCAAAAATCCCCCTCCGAGAATATAATTGCCCAGCACGAGCGCCGGGTAATCAGGATCATCATCACGCAGGTTTAATCGCAGCGATGCAAAAAACACGGCGTTGGCTTTGTCAGGAGTTTCAATCGCTTTGTTCAGCACAGGGATGTCCTGATAGCCGGTTGCTATCCGAGCGAACGGACGCGGACTCTTCCACGAGCCGAACAGGTCGGCGATCATTTTCTCGACCTCTTTAGCGTCGAAATCTCCCACGACAGCCACTTCACCGTTCGACGCGCCGTAAAAGTCCGTGTAGAACTTCTTTGCATCATCGAGCGTCGCAACCTTCACTTCTTCTATGTCTTCTTCGGGCGTTGAGATATATCGCACATCGCCTTTCGGGAAGGGATTCATGTGACGCTGAAGCGCGACGGCGGCGGCGGTTTGCGGCTGGCTGCGCTGCGATTCGGTGTTGGTGATTATTTCCTGCTTGAGTTGCTCGAACTCGGCGGCGGGAAAAGAAGGCTCGCGAAGGATTTCTGCGACGAGCTTAAAGACTGCGGGCAGATTCTCGCGCGTGGTCTCGATTGAAACGTTGGCCGATGTCGCGCCGCCGAAGACGCCCGCTCGCGCTTTCAATTTGTCGAACTCGTCTTGAATCTGCTGGCGCGTGTGTTTGGTCGTTCCGCGCATCAACATCTGCCCGGCAAGCTCTGCCGCCGTCGTGCGATTCATCAAGCTTTTCTCGTCGCCAAAGCGCAACGTCATCACGGCAACAACAGTGTTGCCGCGAGTTTTCTTCGGCACGAGCGTAAGCTTCAAGCCGCCCGGCGAAGTCGCACGCACCGCGCGCGATTCAATGTTGGCGGGCGATGGATCGAATGCTTCGCCAGCCGCGACCGCTGCTTCGCCTTTGTAATCTTTGACCAGCGCGGCCACATCAGGCACGGGCGGAATTTCAGCGCGATCAATTTTATCTACGGGCAGAAAGACTCCGACCGTGCGATTGGAAGGTTTCAAATAGGCTGCGGCTACGCGCTGCACATCGGCGGGCGTGACTTTTCTGATTCGATCACGGTTGATAAAGAACAGCCGCCAGTCGCCCATCGCCATCCAATCGCTCAACTCAAGCCCTACGCGTTCAGCCGAACTCAACGTCAAATCAATGCTCTTCAACATCCCTGTGCGCGCGCGGTCAACCTCTTCGGCGGTCGGCGCTTTGGTTGCGAACTCTTCAACGGTCTGAATCAAAGCGTCGCGCGCGGGAGCAAGCTGATCCGTTTTTCTGAGTTCTGCAAGGAAGAATACTACTCCGGGATCATGCAGTTGAATCGTGTCCCCGCCGATTGAACTTGCTTTCTTAGTTTCAACTATGGATTTGTACAATCGCCCCGACGGTTCGTCCGATAGTATCTGAGCCATCACGGCAATCGCAGCGTAATCTGCGTGCGCGCCCGATGGAATGTGATAGCCAGTCATGACCATTTGCGTATCGTCCGTGCGCCGCACGACGACTGTGCGCTCGCCGTCCTGTGTCGGCTCCGTCGTGTAGATTGTCGGAAGCACGCGCTGAGGTCGCGGAATGGGGCCGAATTTGTCAGCGATCAATTGCAAAGTCTTTGCCGCATCGAATTTTCCTGTAACAAGCAGCACGGCGTTATCAGGCTGGTAATATTTCTGATAGAACGCTTTCAACCTGTCAATCGGAACGTTCTCAAGATCGCTGCGGTTGCCGATAGGCATCTTCGAATAGTTGTGCCAATCGAAGGCCGCGCCCAGCATTCGCTTGATGGAAACGAGGAACGGCGAATTCTCGCCCCCTTCAAATTCATTGCGCACGACGGTCATTTCGCTGTCGAGATCTTTTTTGTCAATGAACGAATTGACCATGCGGTCGGCTTCCAGATCGAGCGCCCATAGAAGGTTCTCGTCGGTTGCCGCGAATGTTTCGTAATAGTTGGTTCTGTCCCAATTGGTAGAACCGTTCGGGCGCGAGCCGTGCTCGGTCAACTCCTGCGGAATGTTCCGATGTGTTGGCGTGCCTTTGAATACCATGTGTTCGAGCAGATGAGCCATGCCTGTCTCGCCGTAATTTTCGTGGCGCGAGCCGACCATGTACGTCATGTTGACCGTCGCGGTCTGCTTCGACTGATCTGGAAAGAGCAATACGCGCAATCCGTTTTCGAGACGATATTCGGTTATGCCTTCAACAGACGTGACAAGCGTAGCGCCTTTGGGAAGCGCCGCCTGTCCAGCTCCCGCCGCAAACAGAGTCGGCGTCGTCAAGGCGAATAGAATTAAAGCGATCAATGATCTGGTCTTCATTGTTTTGAGAGACATCTTGTTACTCCTTGATACTGTGTATGACTATTTCAGCAAAGGGCACTCTATGTGCTGACTGTTCCCGCCGCGTCATCGCCGCGCGCATTGTTGCTCTTTAGCCTCAGGTACTGATTGATGAATTCGTCTATGTCGCCGTCGAGCACCGCATCAACATCGGAAGTCTCGTGTTTGGTTCGCACATCTTTCGCAAGACGATACGGATGCATCACGTAGTTTCTTATCTGCGAACCGAAAGAGATGTCGCGCTTCGTTTCTTCAAGCTGCGCCGTTTCAGCCCGGCGCTTCTCCATCTCTAATTCGTACAGTCGCGATTTCAGGATTCGCATAGCGACTTCTCGATTCTGATGCTGAGATCGCTGGTTCTGGCAAGTGACGACTATGCCGGTCGGCAAGTGTGTGATGCGAACAGCCGAATCCGTTACGTTGACGTGCTGGCCGCCCGCGCCCGACGAGCGGTAAGTGTCAACGCGCAGGTCTTTCTCCTGCACCTCGATTTCGACATCTTCTTGAACGTCCGGGTAAACGAAGACAGATGCGAAACTTGTCTCGCGGCTCGAACCGGCGTTGAACGGGCTGAGTCTCACGAGGCGATGCACGCCCGCTTCTGCTGACATCAAGCCGTAAGCATAATCACCCGAAAGCGTAAACGTGGCAGATTTGATGCCCGCCTCTTTGCCCGGCTGTTCGTCTACGATTTCAGCTTTGAACTTGTGACGCTCTGCCCATCTGAGGTACATCCTGAAGAGCATCTCGGCCCAGTCCTGCGCGTCGGTTCCGCCCGCGCCCGCGTTTATTGTGACTATCGCATCGCGCGCGTCGTTCGGCCCCGAAAGCAGCATCTCTGTTTCTGTCTCTTCGACATCGCGTTCTAGTCGCTCAATCAGAGTCTTCAATTCGCCCAACGAACTTTCGTCTTCCGCAGCGAATTCAAACAGCACCGCAGCGTCTTCGATATCGCGCTCGAACCGGTCGGCTTTATTAGCGGCGGTTTCGAGTCGGCTGCGGAGGCGCAACACTTTCTGGGCGCGTTCCTGATCGTTCCAAAAATCGGGTTTTGCCGTCTCTTCTTCTATTTTCTGAGCTTCGGCGCGTTTGGCTTCGGGGTCAAAGAAACCTCCGCAATTCGGCTGCGCGTGATGATAAGTCTTCGTATTTTTGTCTCAGTTCTTCAATCATTATCAGTTTCTTTCTTTCTTATGAACGGCGCGACCAGAAGCCCCAGGCTCAACGCCGCGCACGTGATTGCGAATACGTCGCCGTAGCGAGTGTAAAAAGTCAAACCGTTTTGTCGCGCTTCATCCGTAGTCTGTATCTTCCACGTGCGCGTCGCCGTCTCGAACATCATTGTTTCACCGCGCGCCACGCCGTAGCGATCTATGCGCGCAGACAATCCCGTGTTAGTTGCGCGAATCAACTCACAGTTGTTTTCAACTGCGCGGAAGGCTGCGTGCGCAAGCATCTGTTTGGCGGCAGCCGTCGGGCCGAACCACAACTCGTTCGAGATTTGAACAAGCGCGGAAGCGCCTTCCAGTCTCATCCTTCGCGCGATGTCCGGTCTGGTCGCTTCAAAGCAGATAGTTGTTCCAAGCCTCGCCTCTTCAACATCGCTCAACGTAATACTCTTGCCCGGAGTGATGTCGCCTGCGAGCGCATGAATGTCTTTCACAAAAGGAAGCCAGCCGCGCGCAGGAACATATTCTCCGAAGGGAACAAGAGCAATTTTATCATACTCCGCGATTTTCTCACCAGAAGGGGCAATTACAAGCGCGCTGTTGTATCGGTCTTCGCTCGTGCCTGAGTCTTTCGGAAATCCCCAACTGTTCATCAAAAGGTAAACGTTGTTACGCCGGGTGAACTCTGCGACGCGGCTGCGAAGCTCGTCGTCGCTATCATATTCAAAGCTCATAGGCGATTCAGGCCAGATTACCAGACCGATTTTATCGCGCTTGACGGCGGCGTTCTCCCCGTTCTCTTCGGTCTTTGCTCGAACTGCCTGCTCGGACAGAGAGAAAAATCGCATCATCATCTGCTCGTTGAAATTCGGGTCGCTCCAGTCGCCGTCAATTGGAATGTTCGGCTGAATGATCGCGACATTAACCGACCCTGCTTCCTGCGTGTTAGGCCGGAGCGATTGACCGTAGAGCACGGCGGCGATTGCTATCACGCCTGCCGCCGTCAACACTATGATGCCGCGCCTGTGTTCGAGATAGATGAGCGCAAACACAAGCGCAGCGCTTGCGGCAACCATTATCGCGCCGACAAGGTAAACGCCTCCCAATCGCGCCACCTGAATCACCGCTGGCTGAAGCGTTTGCGAATAGCCGAGCGCGTTCCAACCCATCCCCGTTACTTCAATCCGCGCCCATTCGCTCGCGGCCCATATGACGGGCGCTGAAAGTATCGCCCACCCGCCGAAGCGTTTGATTGCCTGTGCGAAGACCGCTGCAAACAATCCCGTGAATACGCCCAACGTCAGCGAAAAGATGACGAGGATGATGTAGCAAAGCCACATGGGTATCTCGCCATAATTGTGCATTGAATACGTGACCCAGTGCGAAGAGCCTGTATAAAAGATTGTTCCCGTAACGCTGCCAAGCAAGAGCGAGCGCCAGAATCGCCGCTCGCGCACGACCGCCATTATAAGCGGCGCAGTGCCTACCCATCCGAGCGACCAGAGATTCCAATCGGGAAATGCGAAGACCAGCAGCAAGCCTGAAAAGATCGCCAGCGACAGGTTGCTGATGAACGGAGTATGCGAGCTTTGATAAGGGAGCACCCGCGCGACTCGAAACCTGGCAGCGAGCATGTCTTCGCGCGCATAAACGGGCGGCACAGCTTCTTCAGTGTGACGAACGCGGCGGTGTGAAAGATGAGCGCGCAGGGCTTTAAAAAGGGAAGTGAACACAGAATCAGTTTTACCACATCTTAATTCATCGTTCATCATTCATAGTGCGCTTCTTCGTGTACCAGTTCGGCCATAAACGAACTGCGCACGAGCGGCCCTGCGAAGACCGCGCGAAAGCCCAACTGCTCGCCGTACGCTTTGTACTCTTCAAACACATCGGGGTGGATGTACTCTTCGACCGGAAGGTGATGTCTGGTAGGTTGAAGATACTGGCCTATGGTCGCAACGTCTACGTTGTGCGCGCGCAGGTCTTCAAGCAATCGCTTCACTTCGTCGCGCGTTTCTCCAAGCCCGACCATGAAACCGGATTTCGTCAGCACATCAGGCGAATGCAATCGCGCGCCTCGTAGCACATCGAGCGATTGCTGGTATTCTGCCTGCGGGCGCACTCTTCGATAAAGGCGCGGCACTGTTTCGACGTTGTGATTGAAAGTGTCGGGCCGCGCATTAAGTACAATGTGAAGCGCGTCGAGGTTTCCCTTGAAGTCGGGCGTGAGCACTTCGATTTTTGCGAGCGGCAAACGGCGGCGGACTGCGTGAACGGTTCTTGCGAAATGCTCGGCCCCGCCGTCCGGCAACTCATCTCGATTGACCGAAGTGATGACGACGTAGCGAAGCGACAGTTGAGCTGCAGCTTCGGCCACTTGCTCAGGCTCACCTTTGAGCGCGTCCATCGGCAGACCTCGACCTGTTTTGACCGAGCAGAAGCCGCAACTGCGCGAGCAGATGTCGCCCAGTATCATGAAAGTAGCCGCACCGCGCGCAAAGCAATCATTTCGATTCGGGCATCGCGCTTCTTCACAAACGGTATGCAATCCGCGAGTGCGCAGCATCTTTTTCAATTCATGATCGGCTTCGGTGTTGCGCTGCGGCTTGCGAAGCCATTCAGGCAATCGCGGCCCGGTTTTCGGTTTCAGTCCTTCGAGTTGAACAAGCATACTCATCCAATTGAAATTAAGAATTAAAAATCACGAATAGAGGATTGGGAGTAATTCTTAATTCGTAATTTTTAATTCTTAATTCTATTTCTGTGGCCAGGGATAGATCATCACGCCCTTTTTGCCCTGGCTCGACAATTCATTGGCGATTTGTTGAGCATCCTCGCGCGTCTTGTAAGGCCCGATGTGAACGCGATACAGCGTGTCGCGGTTGCTTGGGCCTTGAGTATAAGCGCTTGGGTATTTGCGGCGAATCTCCATCATATACTGATTAGCCTGCGCCTCTGTGCCGAAAGAGCCGCCGACCCAGACGACATAAGATGTTTCGCCGCTCGCCTCTTGCTCGCTCGGTTGCTTCGCCGACTGATTCTGATTTGATGCGGCGTTCGTGTTTGTGTTCGCGCTCGGCGCTGTGTCTTGCTTGACGACGTAAAGCCCCGCCCAGAATGCGCCTAAAAGCAAAGCTATGCCTACAATGAAAATTGCTATGACTTGTTTATTGCTCATGGCTTTCGGTCTAACTCACTCCCACCGGCTCGCGGGGCTGAACCGTAAAAGTTTCCTGCTTAGGCTTCGTATTCATCAGGTTTTGAATGATATCAATCGGAAGCGGAAATACCACAGTCGTGTTTTGCTCCACGCCGATCTCCGTGAGCGTTTGAAGATAGCGCAACTGCAGGGCGATAGGCTCGGCGGCGATTGTGCGCGCGGCTGCGAGCAGTTTTTCCGAAGCCTGATACTCGCCCTCTGCGTGAATGATCTTCGCGCGCTTTTCGCGTTCGGCTTCTGCCTGTCGCGACATCGCGCGCCGCATCTCTTGCGGCAGGTCTACGGCTTTGATTTCGACTAACGATACCTTGATGCCCCAGGGGTCAGTGTGGAGGTCAAGGATCTCCTGCAATCGCGCGTTCAATTTTTCGCGCTCTGCAAGCAGGTCGTCAAGGTCGGCTTCGCCAAGCACTGATCGCAAAGTAGTCTGCGCCAGTTGCGAAGTTGCGTAGAGGTAATTTTCGACTTCGACGACGGCGCGGCGCGGGTCAATGACTCGGAAGTAGACAACAGCGTTTACCGAGACCGTTACGTTGTCGCGCGTGATGACATCCTGCGGCGGCACGTCGAGCACAACCGTGCGGAGGCTGATTCGCACTATGCGATCAATCGGGCGAAAGACCAGAATGATGCCCGGCCCTTTTGCTTGGGGGAGCAGGCGGCCCAGCCGGAATATGACTCCGCGTTCGTATTCGCGCAGAATGTTGATGACGCTGAGGATGTAAATCACCCCGATCACAGCCGCTATGATTGGCAGCGTTAAAAGTTCCTTTGGCATACTTACCTCCTATTCTAGTTGCTTATAGCTTTGAGGAAAAGGTTGTTAATTTCCGGCTTCTGAATTATTCAATCGCAGAAGCTTTTTTCGGAACTACTGCCGTGTTCTTCTCCGCTTCAACACCAAGAGTGAGACCATCAATGTCAGTGACGCGCACATCCTCGCCCGCCGCTATTCTCATATCGGAGCGCGCACGCCATAATTCGCCGCGCACAAAGATCGTTCCTTCGGGAGCAATCGCGGTCTGCGCTCTGCCTCTCAGCCCGATCATCCCGGCTGTGCCTGTCGTCACTTTCATGCGACGCGCGCGCAAGGCAAGCTTCAACATGAAAACAAGTATCACTGCGAATGGAACGATGACGGCAACCACCAATCCCAAAGGCAATCTCAGTTCAGGGTTTGGAACGTCAATCAGTATCATCGCGCCAGTGACCGCAGCGGCTATGCCGCCAAGCCCCAATATGCCGAAGCCCTGAACTTTTGCTTCGAGAACGAACAAGCCCGCAGCGACTCCCATCAACAGCACGCCCGTCAGGTTTATCGGCAGCATGTGGAAACCATAGAGCGCAAGCACGACCGAAACAGAGCCGACAACTCCCGGCACGATTGCGCCGGGATGCTGGAACTCGAAATAAACGCACAGCGCGCCGATCACGAAAAGAATGAAAGCTATGCGCGGGTCTGCCAGCGCCATCAAGAGTCGCTGGCGCAGCGACGGCGTGGCTTCCACAACTTTTTCATCCGCGAGTTGGAGCGTCGTCTTGCTCCCATCAAAGCGCGCGATAGTGCGGCCATCAAGTTGCGCGAGCAGGTCTGATTCGTCGCGCGCGATTATTTCTATCAGATGTTTTTCAAGCGCCTCGCGCTCTGAAAACGAAGCGCTTTCGCGGACGGCGGACTCTGCTGCCTGAGGGTCGCGCCCGTGTTTTTCGGCGTGGCTTCGGACAAAAGCTGCCGCGTCATTGGTGACCTTCTCAGACATCGTCTTGTCCATGTCTCGGCCATCCGACATCACGGGATGAGCCGCGCCCGTCGTTGTGCCCGGAGCCATCGCGGCAACATCGGCGGCCATAAGTATGACAAACCCTGCTGAAGCCGCGCTCGCCGCGTTTGGCGCAACATAGATGATGACGGGAACGCGCGATGCGTCTATGTGCGAAACGATTTCGCGCATAGATGTGCCGAGTCCGCCCGGCGTATTGAGCGTGATGATAAGCACCGTAGCGCCTTCGCGTTCGGCCCGTGAGATAGCTGACGAGATGACCTCGGCGCTTGCGGGAGTAATTAAATCGTCGAGCGTGAGACGCAAAACGTCCGCGCGCGCCGTTCGGCCTGCTGCTGTTATCACTAGCAGGATCGCGGCAGTGATGGAGATTTTTTTAAGCGCGTTCATAATCTTTCGCCCGAACAATAAGCCATGTGATTTTTCGGTAATATTTTACCACAACACAGATTGCTCAGTTATGACGCGGCAGCCCCGTTTCTCCTGACATCGTTTTAAGGCTCAAGCGATGGCTCGTAGCTGGTTATGAATTCAAGAAACTTTGATACTTCAACAATATCTTTGCCGGTGAAGCGGATGCTGTGCGAATCTGTGCGCTCGACTATCGAGAGATAGCTCAACATCTCTGACGGGCGATAACTCTTGAAGCGCACGTCGAGTTGAACCGGCGCTTTAATGCGATACGGCTTGAAATCTTTGACACGGGCAATGGCGCGTTTGACTTTGTCTCGGATTATTTCATATGCCGCTTCGGGCGTGAGCGTGCGCGCAGAGTGAAACCCATAAGCCCATTTCACGACAGCGCCTTCGATGTCGCCCAGTAACGCAGTCGTCTCTTTGACGACCGCATCGTCGCCCGAAACCATGATCACAGGCACGTTGAAGTGACCGGCGATGGCCGCGTTGATTCCGGCTTCGGGCATCGACGTGCCGTTTAATCGCACGTCGGCAAGTCGCGCGCTCGAAATCGTATGAGCGCGCACGCCTGTAGCGTTGCCGGTGCCCGTGTGATAGCCGATGAATATTGCGCCGTCGAATGTCTCATCTATGCCTTGCATCATCATCAGCGGGCGCGGCCACGAGCGCACGATGGTCACTGCTTTGGGCAGTTTCTCGATCAGTAAATTTTGCCCGTTGCCGTGCGAATCGCTCACGACTATTTCAGTTGCTCCGGCCTGAAAAGCGGCTTCGATGGCTGCGTTTACTTCCGCCGTCATGAATTCGCGTGCGCGATTGTACTCGAACCCCTGCGGGCCGAGTTGCTCGTTCGTAACAACGCCGACAATGCCTTCCATGTCGGCAGAAATGTATATCTTCATCTTTTTCGCCTGCGCCTCCGACTGTGTAGAAAAACCTATAGACAAAATGCAGAGAGCCAAACACAAAAACAGAGTCTTCATTTTACTCCTCCATTTAGATTGGAGTTGAGAGTGACGGAAATTTAGAGGCCAATCTGAGTTTCGATTTCACGTATGCGCGTGACTAATTTAAGTAGTTCCGCATCGCTTGCCTGCTGGCCGCGCGCTACGCCATCGCATCGCGCGAGCAGTTCGGCAAGCTCACTCTGATTAAGTTTTGCGCGGCGCGCCACCGCCGCCGAAAGCTTTGAATCATCTGCGTTCGACGGCAGCGAACTGAAGCGACACAACCGCTTGCGAAATTCTCCGTAGATGTTCTGCATCGCAAGGTCGCTTGCAGAAGCAAGCCGTGTGATGTTTGCCATCGAAGAGACGAATTCAAGATTGGTCGTGCGCTGTTCGCGCTTGAGCGGCACGGGGCGGGCAAACCTTCGCCCGTAAGTGTAAACAACGAGCGCGGCAATCAACGCTGCTTGCGCCAGCATCCACGGCACAGGAGTGCCGCGAAAATATGCGAGCATGCCGCCGCCCGACGACCGCGTCCCGTAGCCGTGATGGTATTCATCGAAAGCGATCTTTCCCGCTGGCCTGTCTGCAAACAGGTTGAGCGCAAGCACTACGTTGTCGGCCAGCTTGATGCCGTTGTTTGCGACGATGAAAGGGTCTGTCAGCATCACGACGCGACCCTCTTTCAGCTTCGCATCGGCGAGCAACGCGCCCTGATCGTCGCCCATGTGATAAGTTACGGCGCGGCTCTCAATTCTTACGCGCGTCGCGTAATCGGAAGTCTTGATGCGCTCGACGTTGCGCGTGTAAATCGTCGGTTGCAACGGGTGCACTTCGGTTTTGCTGGGGGCCGTTCCGGTACTGGCGTTCGCGTCGCCGAGATTTTCTATGTGAATGGTTCGATCAATGATGACCAGCAATTTGCCCGACTCGACCCATTCGATCAGGCTTTTGAATTCTTCTTCGTTGGGATTATTCGCATCCGGCAAAGAGATGATGACGAGCGTGCCTATCTGATCGCGGTCTTTTATATCGGTGTAAGGCTTTTCAAGTCGCGTCGGTTCATAGCCGCTCTCTTCGAGCAGCGAGTAGAAAGCGTGTGTTCCATACGGAGTTGTTCGATACGACGAGCGATCAGCTTTCGACTCGTTTTCTTTAGCCTCACGCGTATCAACAAAGAAGATAAAGTTGAGCACAACAAGCACAAAGAAGATGCCGAGTGTCAGCAAAATTGCGCTCGTGTTTTTTTTCATCTCTTCGGTGGAAACTATTTCACATTGAACAACTGCACGTCTTCGAGCACCCAACCGCTGCCCAGGCGGTTGAGCACATAGCGCGCCGTGCCTGCCTGATCGCGCCCTTCCGATTTCACCTTCAACTCGACATCGAGCGCGACGCGGTTAGTGTCAATCTGTTCCGCGCGCAGAATTTCAGTTGCCCACGCCGTAGGTCTCGAAACGGTCAGCCCTTGCACGAATCGCTTCATATTGTTCCTGACGACTAAAGGAAACAATTTATCGGAAGACGGGTCTTTTATGATCGTGTCGAGTTGCGCGATGAAAGCGCGCACAGACTCTTCGACCGGCGGCAGTATATTCGCAGCCCGTTCTGCTTGAACTAATGCTTCGCGCGATGCAAATTGCGCGGGCGCTTCTTCGGCTTCGACAAGGGCGCGGCGCAGGTGTGGCACTGCGTCTGCTGGCTTGCCCGCAGCCATCGCCACTTGCCCAAGCGTTATGTATGCCCACGCAAGCGCCGCCCCGACGGGCGGTTCTATTTTTATCGCCGCTTCGGCTTCTGTTGCCGCTTCGCTCATCTTCTTTTGTGCCGCGAGCGCGCGCGCAAGCCATGCGTGAATGAGCGCATTGCGCGGGTCGCGGCGGGCAGCTTCTCTGAGGCTGGCTTCGGCTTCGCCGTATTGAACTTTGTTGAACGAAGCGATGCTCTGCGTGAAGAGCGTTTGCGCCGAAGTTCGCGTCGCTTTCATATCGCCGTCTCGCGCATCGTTATCGTAGCCGGACTGGATGATGAGCTTTTCGGGATCAACTTCGATTGAAGTGATCTTTTCAGTGGTCGGGATGTCAACTGCAGTAATGTTTTCAGAAGGAACTGTGACCCGCACAGGCACCTGTTTGCCCGAAGCGGTGACAGACATAACCGTGACCGATACGTCGCCCGTGCCGAGATTGCGGAGATTGACGCGCTGTGTGCCGGGCTTGTCAGACGGGAGCGGCGCGCCCACGATTATGTCAGGCTCGATTATCGTATCCAACCACTGCTGAAAAAGTTTTTCGACCTCTGGGCCGGACGCTTTCACAAGCGCGGCGCGAAAATCCTCCGTTGTCACGACCTTAGTTTGCCCAGCCGCAAACACGGTTTTGATAGCAGCGAAGAGTTTGTCGCGTCCTGCGGTTTCGGCCATCAGTCGAAGCACGAGCGGCCCTTTGCCGAACACCGCTGCGCTGTAACTGGGAAACGAGACGTTCTGAATTCCAAGCTCCGCATCGCGACCCGATTGAGCCACGGGCGTATAGCTCCAACGCATTCGCTCAAAGACATCGCGCAAAGCCTCTTTGCCGAAGCGCTCTTCAAAATAGAGCGCGGCCAGATATCGAGGCAGCGAGTCGTGTATGAACGCCGAACTGCGGGCTTTTTGTCCGGGGCGACCTTCTACCGCCTGCCGCGCCTCTTGCCCGCGCACGCGCACGCGGCCATCAATCCACAAACGAGCAATCGCATCGGCCATCGCTTCAATGTTGGTTTCGTTGAGCGTATCGCGGCGCAACGTCTGTTCGTTCAGCACGAGCGCGCCGGGTACAGCGATGTTGTTTGCGCGAACGGAAGAGATGATGCGAAATGTCGCGCCGTCGGGCAGCGGGCCTAACGTCTTCGTGAAGAAACTAATCATGCGCCCGGCTTCATCATTCAAACGCGCAATGGTTGCTTGCGCTTTTGCCCCGGTCGGCGAGGCCAGACCGGGTTGCGCATAAATTTCAACTTTGACTCCGGCGTGATCCGTTGTTACAGGTTGGTCGAAGCTGCCCGCGACGATGAAGGGAAGCGAGTTGAGCGGTTGATCGAATGTGAACGTCTGACCGCTGCTCGATTTAAGCGCGCCCGCCGAAGCTGCGCGAAAGTTGTTTGCGGTCGAAGCGGTTGTTATCTCAATCGTGAAGGGCGCTGTCGTCGAGCCGTACATCGCAAACATTGTCGAAGGCATTGGAACCCAGACGGATTCGGGCGTGAGCAACACTTCGCCGGGATAGATGTGAATCAAGGGGGATGATTCGGGCGCTTCGATTCTATAAGCTACTTCGACCCGCGCGCTTGCGCCGCCTCCGATGGAAGCAGTAGGCGTGATGATGATTTGATTGAGCGAAGTCGTGCGACGGTCTTCTGCGGTTTCTACTTGCGCAGACCCGCCGTTGACCATCGCCGCGCTGACCTTCGCCATCTTTGTCAGCCGAAAGTAGAGTTTGGATTTCGGCGACTGGCTCAAGTTTGAAACCGTGAGCGTCGCGCGCACGTCCACAGCGCTTGCGGCTGTGTCTATGCGAGCGGTTATCTGATAGCGATCAACTTCGACTTCCTGCGCCGATGCGCTCGCCGCCAAAACGAGCGCCACGAAAAGAGCGATTGAAAACTTTGCTAAAAGGCTTGTCCCTGCCCGAATTGCCGAAGGCAATGATTGATTTGAAATTTGCTGAATCATAGTTATGTCACCGGGCAGGGACAAGCCCTGCCCCTACAGCTCATCCCGCACGAGTTCGTGGATGGCTTTGATCTTTTCAAGCAGCGGCGCGAGGCGTTTGAGCGGCAAACTGTTCGGCCCATCCGACAAGGCCGCTGCTGGACGGTCGTGCACTTCCATGAATATGCCGTCAACTCCGCACGCCACGCCTGCGCGCGCAAGGTATTCGATAAACTCGGAGTCGCCGCCCGATGCGGTTCCCAATCCGCCCGGTCGTTGAAGGCTGTGCGTCACGTCATATACGACCGGATAGCCGAAACCGCGCATGATGGGAATCCCGCGAAAATCAACTACGAGGTTGTTATAGCCGAAGCTTGTGCCGCGCTCGGTTATCATCACGCGCGGATTGTCTTGCGAAGTGGCTTTTTCAATGGCGTGCACGACATCCTGCGGCGCAAGGAACTGGCCTTTTTTGATATTGACGGCGCGGCCCGAACGAGCGACCTCTGCGATCAAATCTGTCTGCCGCGACAAAAAAGCGGGTATCTGCAAGCAGTCTGCCACTTCTGCGGCAGCGCGCACTTGTCCCGTTTCGTGAACGTCTGTCAGCACGGGAATCCCGATTTCGCTTCGCACGCGGCCAAGCACGCGCAGGCCCTCTTCGATGCCCGGCCCGCGATGCGCGTTGACTGATGTGCGGTTGGCTTTGTCGTAGGACGATTTGAAAATGTAAGATACGCCCAGCCTGTTCGTTATGGAACTGATGGCTTCGGCCATCTTGAGCGCGTGCGATTCGCTTTCGACAAGACATGGGCCTGCAATCAAAAAGAGATTGCCGCTGCCCACTTCGACGCTTCCAACTTTGAAAGGATTGATAGAGACCGACATAATTGAAGCATTATTCTACACGGCGACGGACGGAATTTGAAAGCGTGATGAGCTTGAATTCACGCGCGATGCTCGTATATACTGCTTCTCGACACG
>DATEKX010000570.1:0-5791 GCA_035277165.1 Blastocatellia bacterium
ATTACGAGCGGCCTCGGTTTTTCGGCCTCTTCATCCGGCGCATACAAGTCATAGTAGAGGTTGATGCGCTGTTGGGTGGCTTTCTCGATAATCATCTTTCAATCCTTTGTGTTAGTCGCCGTGCAGTGCGATATTATCTGAGGATATGAGCAATGAAAAGGCAACAAGGTATGTCATCTTTGGCGCGGGCGCAATTGGAATCCCCGTAGGCGGACTGCTTCATCAAGCGGGCGCGCGCGTCGTGTGCGTGGCGAGACCTGCTTACGCAGCAGCTCTCAAGCGCGGTGTAACCATCCGGCAGAAGGACGGAGATATAATCGTGAAGCTTGATGCTGTGACCGCAGCGCGCGAGCTTAATCCTGAGAGCGGAGACGTGTTGATTATCACGGCCAAATCGCAGGCGACCGAATCGGCCATTGAAGAACTCAGTGAAGTCTACGACCGTCAAACGCCTGTTGTGTGCCTTCAAAACGGTGTGGACAATGAAGAGATCGCCGCGCGTCGGTTTAAGAACGTCTATGCAGGGCTGGTCTTTCTGAGCGCCACGCAGATTGAGCCTTCGGTAATCAATCGAACGCAAGGTGACACGATAGCCATAAGCCGTTACCCCGAAGGCATAGACCCGCTGGCCGAGCAAATCTGCGACGATCTGAGGCGCGCGGGATTCGAGGCAATCGCTTCCGCACACGTAATGGCTATGAAGTGGGGCAAGTTCGTTATGAACTTAAACAACGCTACGCATGCCGTCACTGGATACTACATCGAACAGGGAATGGCCGATGCCGATATGCGCAATCTTATGTTTGAAGTGCGCATTGAAGGTTTGCGCGTGCTCGATGCGGCAGGCATAAATGTTGAGCCGCCCGCAGGCACGCCCGACCCGATAAAAGTGCGCAAGTCAACTGAAAAACTGAAACTACCGCCCAGAGCCACCGACAACGCAGTTAATCTGCCCGAAGACCAGCGAACGTACGCTTCGATGTGGCAGGATTTGCAGCTAGGTCGCAAGACAGGCGAAGCGGATCATCTCAACGGCGTTATAGTCGAGCTTGGCCGAAAACTCGCCGTTCCGACGCCTTATAATTCGACATTGCTTGAAATCGTAAACCGGATGTTCGATGAAGGTCTCAAACCCGGCATTTATGCCCCCGCCGAGCTTCGCGCATTAATTGATTCGCGCAAGGCAATAGATTCACAATATTGACAAACGCTCAATTGGTGATATAGTTACGCCCAGACTGACTCCTGTCAGGCCCCTAATTGATTAACTGAAACTCTTTGACCTCAGGTTAAAGCATACTTTGTGCGAATAGTGTGCTTATCGCGGCAGTATAGCCGCCAACCTCGGGCCGGGAGTCGCTGGAAGTAGAAGGTGGGAATGATGTACAAATCGAATAAAGTTCTTACAGCGGCTATAACGTTGCTGGTGATTTTCATGTCGATGCCTTCCGCAAACGGCCAGGCAAATAACAAAACTGCAAAATGCGATGAAGCTTTTGACCCTATCGAGTTCATCAAGCGATTCAAAATAGGAATGAGCTACACGGAAGTTCAATCAGCGCTTCCGAAAAGCGTCGATCAGGATATTCTTTCTTACATCACAACCGAAGAAGTCTTCTTTTTGAGCGTAGACCTGCCCGGTCCGGGCAGTTGGAATGCGGCCTTCAAATTCGACACACTCGATGCGGCGTTGCGCAGGCCGGAAAGATTGGTCGAGCTGAGTTGCAGCGCGGGGCTATCGAGCCGCAGCGAGTCGTTCGATGCAATCGTGCTGAAAGTAACGGAAGCCTTTGGCGAGCCGTCTCAAGTTAGCCGATCTGAATCTAAATTCCAGCAGGCAGGCTGGCGGGTTTCTGGCGGCTCAGTCCTGACTTTGGAATACTCAACCGTGCCGAACGGAGCAGGCAACAACGTCAGCATTGAATTCATAATCAAGAAGAACCCGCGACACAACTCGGCTAACTCCAAAGCCGTCGCCTGAAAATTTTTTGTCAATAAGCTCACTCGACGAAGGCCGCCTGAAAAAGTTCAGGCGGCTTTTTTCTTTTCTAAAAGCGACAAATATCGAACCTTGAAAACTGCCGAAAAAGGTTGTTCAAGCTTTACTTTCGATTAAGGCTTTTATCTCCTTCAACCACAATATGTTGTACTTTTTTGTTGACAGACGGCTAGGTATAGAGTAAACTCCGAATCCGCTGCGAGGGAATGGCAGCACGAAAGATAGCAGGTAAGCCGTTGGGGACAGCCCGCCTGAACTTTATTGTCAGCTTTGAACTTAGGTCGGTCTTGACCCGGAATTGCGTAGCGAAATTTCGCTATAAGTGAGCACGAAGTGGGCATTGAGAGTAGTCACACCTGGAAACAGCCGGTCCGGTCAGAAGGCAGGAAACCAGGAGCCGAGCTGTAAGACAATTCCAAGTCAGATGGAAAACCCATAGCCCCCGACTTACCCGGCATACGCAGGGAACCGGATTGGTTTCTCTCAAACAGGCAGGATTGCGCCAGCATTATAGATTATAATGATTGTGAATAAGGAGAAATAAGCTAATGTCTACCCGATCTGTCGGCGATCCGCAGAATCCCAACAGCCAGTCCTCACTCGAAGACTCGATTTCACCTCTAGTCCCACACGCTGATGTGCGCAAAGCCGGGGGAGTCGTTGATAATAATCAGCTCAGCGAACTTGGACAGAAAATATTCCTCGACCGCTACGCCATGAAGGACATACGCAAGCGCACGCTCGCCACAGGCGACATGGTGATCGTCTGCGTTGACACAAAGACAGGCCAGCGCGAGATCGGCCTGGTAAGCCGTATGGAAGAAACAGCCGCAGGCGGGGCCGGACGCGTGACGGTTGAATTGCGCGACGGCACACAGATTGACTGTTTGTCCGAGCACGTATCGAAGCCGATTGAAACCGCGCCTGAACAGATGATGGAGCGTGTGGCGCGCGGCATTGCGGCGGTCGAAGGCGAGCGCGCAGACGAGTGGTATCATAATTTTCGCTGGCTGTTGAACGGGTGGAAATTCGTCCCTGCAGGTCGGATACTCACTGCCGCCGGAACCGATCAGGAGCTGACATTTTATAACTGCTATGTAGTTCCTCCGCCGCAGGATTCGCGTCGCGGAATAGTCGAAACGCTTTCACAGATGATGGAGATCATGTCGCGCGGCGGCGGCGTCGGCATAAACGTCAGCAGTTTGCGCCCGCGCCACTCTTATGTGAAAGGCGTAAATGGTCGTTCGTCGGGATCTGTCTCGTGGGGCGCGCTCTACTCATTTGTAACCGGCCTTATAGAACAGGGAGGCTCACGCCGGGGCGCTCTTATGTTGATACTGAACTGCTGGCACCCGGACGTTTTGGAATTCATCAACTCGAAGCGCGAGATGGGCAAGATCACCAACGCTAACATCTCCGTAGGCATCACCGATAAATTCATGGATGCCGTGCATACAGACGCAGATTGGGATCTTGTTTTTCCAGATGCATCAGACCCTGACTACGAGACTCTTTGGGACGGCAATCTCGACAAGTGGCAGGCTGCGGGCAAAGGAATAATCGTACATAAGACGGTGAAGGCGCGCGCGATTTGGGATGCGATTATCGAATCGGCCTGGACATCGGCAGAACCCGGAGTCTTTTTCATCGAACGCTATAACAAGATGTCAAACTCGTGGTACTACGATTCCGGCTACATCGGCTGCACGAACCCTTGCGGAGAACAAGGACTGCCGGGCTGGGGTGTGTGCAATTTGGGCGCGATCAATCTGTCGAAATTCGTAAGCGACGGGGATGTCGCATGGGACGATCTGGGCAAAGCCGTTCATTATTCCGTGCGCTTTCTGGATAATGTGATTGACGCGACGCCTTACTTCTTTGATGAAAACTACTCGCAGCAGAAAGCCGAGCGGCGCGTTGGTCTTAACACGATGGGGCTGGCTGAGATGCTGATTCGTCTGGGGATTCGTTATGGCTCGGACGAATCCGTTCAGTTCATAGACCGGTTGTATCGCTTCATCTCTGGAGAAGCTTATAACGCATCGGCGGACATTGCGGCAGAGAAAGGGCCGTTCCCGATGTTCGACGCGGAGAAGTTCCTGCAGTCAGGCTATATGCAGAATATGCCGGAAGATGTTCGCGAGGCCGTCCGCGAAAAAGGTGTGCGCAATGTTACGTTGCTCACGCAAGCTCCGAACGGAACGATAGGAACTCTCGTAGGCACCTCGACCGGCATCGAGCCGTTCTACTTCTGGAGCTATTTCCGCAAGTCGCGCCTGGGCCAGCACGAAGAGCGTGTGAAAGTTCTCGAAGAATGGCAACAGGCAAATCCCGGCGCGCAGATGCCGAGTTACTTCGTGACGGCGATGGACCTCGCGCCGGAAGAGCACGTCAAAGTGCAGGCGGTCATCCAGCGATGGGTTGATTCGTCAATCTCAAAGACCTGCAACCTGCCCGCTTCATACACCGTTGATCAGACGCGCGAGATTTACGAATTGCTGTATCGTTCGGGCTGCAAAGGCGGCACGATCTATCGCGACGGCTCGCGCGATGTGCAGGTGCTCAATCTGAAAGAAGAGGATAAGAAGGTGAGCGAACCGGCAAAGGCAGAATCGAGCGCGGCAACCGCTTCTGCGTCAGGCGTGACCGAAGCGTCTGTAACTGAAAAATCTTCGAGCGAGCTTATTCAAAGCGACATAGGAGTGCAACCGAAAGTCCGCCCGCGCCCGTACAAACGGCGCGGTCATACAGTCAGTAAAGCGACGCCTTCGGGCACTGCTCACATCACGATGAATGAAGACGAAGAGGCCCAGCCTTTCGAGGTCTTCCTTGAAATCGGCAAAGCGGGCTCGGACATAAAAGCGATGGCCGAAGCGATGGGCCGTTTGATGTCGCTCATTCTTCGCATGGCTTCGCCCGTGTCGCCGGTCGAGCGCGTGCGCGAAATCGTCAAACAGATAACGGGCATCGGCGGCGCTCGTTCTTACGGTTTTGGCAAACGCCGAGTCTTGAGCTTGCCCGATGCAGTAGGCCAGGCGCTTGCGGAAAATTATCTCAACGTGACATACGGCAACGAATCCGACGGCCAAGGCTCAGAGATGGGAGTGGAAACAGCAATGCTTGCCGGAGAGCCAAAAGCGAAAGAGGCAGCGATTCCTGTCGCGTCGGCTGACCTTTGCCCAAGCTGCGGCGACTCGACTTTCGTGCGAGCCGAAGGATGCCATACCTGCTACGCCTGTGGTTACTCCGAGTGTTAATCACATAGCGCAGTTCCGGTGTTAAAGAAACAGGGCGAGCAAACAAACTGCTCGCCCTGTTTTATTGATTGACGCGCGGCTTGCGCTTGATGCTTAGATTGATGTTGTGTACCTGGGATAAGTTTTGAGAATCTTCTCTTCGATCTTAGGCCGCTCGCTTTCGTTTGCAGCAGCGAGCTTCGCGCGAAGCTTTTTGCGCTTCTCGTAGCGCTGGCGGCGTCGTTTTATCTCTCGATCACGCTCTCTCATCTGTGATTGATTCTCCTTTGATGAAATAATCCGGCCTGTCAACCCGACCGAAGCCGGAATTTTAGCCGTCAAGACGCTATCCGGTCAATTCTGCTCTGCCGTGCAACCCTGACTTGATTTTTATGAATTTTATATGTATAAAGTTTATATAGGGCGAAATTGATATGCAGAAGACAAAAGTGAGAACTTATTCGGCGACTGATCGCGATGTGGCGATGCTGGAAGCCGTGGCGCGCTATCATGGTCTCAACAAGAGCGCGACTATTGCCAGCCTCTTGCGAAAAGA
>DATEKX010000571.1:0-5280 GCA_035277165.1 Blastocatellia bacterium
TGCTATTCTTAATACTTGACAGGGTGTTCGCCGAACAGACGGCGGCCCGGCGCATGGCTATAAAGAAGAGGTTCTATGAGTAGTAAGAAGAAGAACCGGAAAAAAGAAGAGACTCACAATTTCGAGATGCGACTGCATGTGATTCAGTATCTCGTGCTGGCAATATTTGTCGCGCTTGGAATTCGTTTCTACACTCTTCAAGTCAACAGACACGACGATTATGTCGCTCGCGCAGAGAACAATCGAATCCGTGAAATACCGATACCGGCAACACGCGGAAACATACTTGATCGCAACGAGGTAGTGCTCGTAGACAGCAGGCCAGCCTTCAACGTCGTCGTCATGCCCGAAGACATGACGGACAAAGATAATACGATCAATGTGCTGGTTGAAAACCTCGGCATTGATCGCAATGAGCTTATCCTTGAATTGAACGATCACCTGCGCCCGAAATCGCAGCCGATACTCGTCAAGCAAAATGCCTCAGGGGCCGACCTCGACTGGGTGAACTCGCACGAGTACGAACACCCTGAGATAACAATAGAGAATCAGCCGCAACGTGTTTATAAATTCGGAAAGACTGCCGCTCACGTGCTCGGCTACATCGGCGAGATAAGCCCGAAACAGCTAGAGCTGCCCAGATATCAGGAGGCCGGTTACAAATCCGGCGACATCATCGGGCAGGGCGGAATCGAAAAAGTTTACGACCTCAAACTGCGCGGCAAAAACGGAATGCGCCGCGTGATCGTTGACAGCCGAGGCCGCCCCGTAGCAGAGCTTGAAAGAATCGAACCCATCAAAGGTCAGGACATTATAACGACCATTGATATTGATTTGCAGAAGGTCGCCGAAGAACAGTTTTATTCCAAACATGACACGGGCGCGGCAATCGCCGTAGACCCTAAAAACGGCGAGATACTTGCGATGGTATCTGTGCCCAGCTTCGACCCGAACGTTTTTGCCTCTAACGTCATCTCTACGGAAAATCGCAAGGCCGTGCGCGCAATCGTCAACGACCCTGCTCACCCGTTGTTCAACAAGGCGCTTCAGAGCATCTACCCGACAGGCTCAACCTGGAAGATTATGATGGCTACGGCAGCGCTCGAAGAAGGAGTCATCACTCCGCAGAGTTCAAAAATAGTCTGCGGCGGCGGCCTGTCTATGGGCAATCGCTTCTTAAACGACAGCGGCGGCAATCACGGCATGCCGGACATTCACGCTGCGATAGTTCACTCCTGCGACGGGTATTTTTACCGGCTCGGACTCAAGATGGGCGTTGATATGATTCACGACTGGGTGTACAAGTTCGGCATGGGGCGAAAGACCGGAATAGACCTGCCCTCCGAGTCAACAGGCATCATCCCCAGCCGCGAGTGGAAAGCGCGAGTCAATCCCCGCGACCCCAAATGGAAAGATTTCGATACGGCGATTGCTTCGATAGGCCAGGGGTCTGTCGCCGTGCCGCCGATTCAATTGATTCGCGCCGAATCGGGCATAATCATGGGCGGCGAGTTTTTTACGCCGCACGTGCTCAAAGAAGCTAAAGCCACGCCGCTCGCCGAGGTCTCATACTACGAAGACAAGCCCACAGAACTGAATTTGTCTTCCGTCAATGTCAAAATTGTAGATAGCGCGATGTGGGGCGTGGTCAATGAAGGCGGCACGGCGGGGCGCGTCGCTTTCCCGCGCGAACTGAATATCGGCGGCAAGACCGGAACTGCGCAGGTTATCGCCAGAGAAAAAGTCAGAAGCAAAGAACACAAAGACCATTCGTGGTTCATAGGGTTCGCGCCCATGAAAACAGGCGAACCGCCCGACATCGGCGTCGTCTGCATAACGGAAAACGGCGGCTGGGGCGCGCAGGCTTCGGGGCCAAAGGTCAAATACATAATGGCTGCTTATTACTCGAAGAAACTAGGTCGTCAGGTTTTGCCCGACCTCGTGGCAGTAACCGGGAAGCCCGAAGCTATAGCTTCGGCCAGTGCTGCGCACGCCGTGACGGACGTAGACCGCAAACGCGCGCCCGTCAGGCAGTGAAGGTTACAATGTGTGATAACATCTTGAATCCGGCATCTCAAATTTCGGATTTATCCAAGCGGTAATGGTTGACATCAATCAAAAGACTTTAAGAGATATAGATTGGCTGCTGTTGTTTGCGCCCATCGCGCTCACCGTTTTGGGTTGCATAGGCATCAAGAGCACTGCGCCCAGCACTGAACTGCAAAAGCAGATCATAGCTTTGTGCATAGGCGTTGCGCTCGCCCTCATTGTGATGTTCATTGATTACCGGAAGATAATCATCAACATCGCGCCTTTCTTCTATGCAGCTATAGTCGTGATGCTTGTGCTGGTGTTGTTTGTCGGCAAGGAGATCAACGGCAACAAGGCGTGGCTGCGCTTGCCCGGCATCAGCATACAGCCCAGCGAATTTGCAAAGGTCGCAACCATTCTGATGCTCGCCCGCCACCTGGCTCAACAGCGCGCAGGCTCTCTTACACTCAAAGACATGGCGACAATGGGCGCAATAACGATTGTGCCTATTATTCTGATAGCCCTTGAACATGACACGGGAACCATGCTCACGTTCGGCGCGATACTTGGCGCGTTTTATTTTCTCGGCGGGATTCGCAAAACGCTTGTCGCCGCGGGGCTGATCGCCATAGTCGTCGGCCTGATAGGCGTGTACCCGCACCTTCGAGGCTATCAGAAGGAACGCATAGATGTTATTCTGCATCCTGAAAAGGCTGATCCCCGTGGCTATGCCTACCAGACTATTCAGTCTGTGATTGCGGTCGGTTCAGGCGGCTTGATGGGGAAGGGCATAGGACAAGGCACGCAAGGCAAGCTCGGGTTTTTGCCTTTTGCGTGGACGGATTTTATCGCGGCGGTCGTGGCCGAAGAGATGGGATTCGTCGGCATATTGCTGATGATGGTTCTTTATATGTTGTTCATCTGGCGATTGATCTGGGTAGCACAAAGCGCACGCGACCGGGCGGGCGCTTTGATGATAATTGGATTCGTAGCATTGATCGCTTTTCATATTCTCTGCAATCTGGGCATGGTCGTGGGATTGCTCCCGATTATGGGAATACCTCTGCCGTTGATGAGTTCGGGAGGCACGGCTGTTATGTCGATGTTTCTGGGCGTCGGCCTTGCTCTCAGCGTGCGAATGAGAAGGTTTGTAAATTAATCCGTTATGGACTACGTCGCAAAATATAAAGCTTCGCTCGACTCGATACTCCCGATGGTTGAAAAACCGGCGCGGTACACGGGCGGCGAATGGAATGCTGTTCGCAAATCACCCGAAGAGATTCACACGCGCATCGCATTATGCTTTCCCGATACGTACGAAATCGGGATGAGTCATCTGGGCCTGAAGATACTCTACGGCCTGCTCAACAAATACGAAGGCTGGGCGGCAGAGCGCGTCTATGCGCCGTGGCCCGATATGGAAGCGCGATTGCGCGAGCGCGGCGTGCCGCTGCTTTCGCTTGAAAGCTATACGCCGCTTGATCACTTCGACGTTGTCGGTTTTTCGCTTCAATACGAACTGACGTACACGAACGTTTTGACCATGCTCGATCTGGGGCGCATACCGCTTCGCACGAGCGAGCGCACGCTTGCGGACCCGCTTGTCATCGCGGGCGGCCCGACCGTTTATTCATCTGAGCCTATCGCGGATTTCATCGACGTGTTCGTCATCGGCGATGGCGAAGAGGCTTTTCCTGAACTTGTCACGCGCTACGCAGAGTTGAAAGACTCCGATATGGATTTGACGCGCGAGCAGATACTCAAAGAGCTTGCGCGAATCGAAGGCATGTATGTGCCGTCGCTTTACGCGGTGTCTGAAAGCCCGCATCACGGGCTGTTGGTTGTGGACGAGCCGCAGGATAAAGAGATTCCTTTTCCCATTCGCCGCCGCGTGGTGAAAGACATCAGCCAGTATCCATTTCCTTCGGATTCGCCTGTGCCCAACATCGAAGCCGTGCACAACCGCATGGCGCTTGAGATAGCGCGCGGCTGCGTTGACGGCTGTCGCTTCTGTCAGGCAGGCACTATCTATCGCCCTGTGCGCGAACGAGACCCGAAAGAGATCGTCAAAACGTTGATTGAAGGAATCGAAAAAGGCGGCTACGACGAGACAAGTCTCACGTCGCTTTCGACTGCCGACTACACGTGCCTTGAGCCGCTGGTGAAGATGCTCGGCCAGGAGCTTGAGCGCCGCAAGGTGAGTTTTTCGGTTTCGTCGCTTCGCGCGTCGGGCGTGAAAGAATCACTTGCGCGCGAGATTGCAAAGGTGCGAAAGACAGGATTCACGATTGCCCCCGAAGCCGGGACTCAAAGAATGCGCGACGTGATAAACAAGAACGTCACCGAAGCAGATGTGATGAACTCCTGTTCGGTCGCTTTTGAAGAGGGCTGGTCGGGCATGAAGATGTATTTCATGATCGGCTTGCCGACCGAAACAGATGAGGATGTCGAAGGCATAGCCGAACTTGGCCGCAAAGTGCGCGAGTTGGGCCGGGCCAAATTCAAAAAGAACGTGAAGGTCACCTGTTCGGCTTCGTACTTTGTGCCCAAACCCCACACGCCGTTTCAGTGGTGCAAGCAGGAAGATGTTGATTCGATCAAACGAAAGCAGCGCACCCTGCGCGAACTTGGCCGCCGCTATCGCATTGATGTGAAGGTGCATCACGCAGAGACATCAATGCTCGAAGGCATCATATCGCGCGGCGACAGAAAGCTCTCGAACGTGATCGAGCGCGCGTGGAAGCTTGGGTGTCGTTTCGATGGCTGGACCGAGCACTTTGATTTCAACAAGTGGATGGAAGCTTTCAAGCTCGAAGCCGTAGACACCGCCGCCTACTTGAAAGAATTTCCGGTTCGCGAATTTGACAAGCCCGGCGCTCCGCTTGTTCAGATGGTGTGGGATCATCTGGACACGCTCGTCAAACGCGATTTCAACGCGCGCGAATACACGAAGGGGATCAAGGCTCGTATTTCTCCGCCGTGCGAATTGCCCGTGAAGGTGATTGACGGGCGGCCCACGGCAATAGCTCCCTCGCACGAAGATTTCGAGCGCGTGGCCGCTCAGCCGTTGCTTTGTTACGCGTGCGGGTTGGAGTGTGACCTCGCGTTATCGCGCGAGCACTTGCAGAAAGCTTATGCGATGCACGAAGAGGTGCGCACTTTTGAAGCGCGCACTTACGCGGAACGAATTGCCCCTGTCACGGATGTCATCAATCAACCGCTCGTGCAGCTTTCGATGGGGCCGGTAGA
>DATEKX010000572.1:0-4585 GCA_035277165.1 Blastocatellia bacterium
CCATGAAGATGATCAGAAGCACCAGCAGAACGTCTATCAGCGGAGTGACGTTGATGTTCGGCGCCGCAAGTCCCAGTTTTCTAGTTGGTACGCCTTCGGATTCGTCAGGTGTTCCATGTGCCATTTTTTTATCAAGCTGCCGATCACAGCCCCGCGACCGGCAACACCCTCCTTCTGTTTTGATGTTGCTGGCGGGCGTTTGCGCGCAAACGCCCGCGCTTTTGATGGAGAGCGTCCAATGCTACCAGATCAGACGCTGAATTATTGAGCCGCGCCGCCCGCCTTCTCTTTCTCTTTTTCAGAGACAAGCCCGATGCGGTCATATTGGGCTTCTCGGATCGCATCAATGACCTTCACGACATTTCCATACGGAACGCCTTGATCAGCCTTGACGTAGACGACCTGTTTATCGGGCGGCTTGTCTTTGAACTTATCTTTGAGAACTTCTTTGAGCCGTGACGCGAGGTCTTCATTCGGCAGCTTGTCTTTGCCCAGATAGACCTCGTTTTTATCCGTGATAGCGATCACGGCAGAAGTCTCTTTGATAATGTCCGCATCCGCGTCCGGGTTCTTTGATTTCGGCAGCGCCACGCTGACCCCGCTCTGCAACAATGGTGCAACGACCATGAAGATGATAAGCAGAACCAGCATCACGTCTACCATCGGTGTAACGTTAATATCGGCGACGTATCCACCCTCGCCGCCACCTGTCGACATTCCCATAATTCACCTCTACTTTAATTCGCCGCGACGCTTGATGAAGTAGTCAATAAGCTCTGACGAAGAGTTGTCCATCTCAATCGTGAAAGCTTCGACCTTGCTTGTGAAGATGTTGAAAGCCCACACCGCAGGAATCGCGACAAGCAGTCCGAATGCCGTTTCGATCAGCGCTTCGGAAATGCCGCCTGCGACCGCCGAGATGCCTGTTCCTTCCGCAGCCTTCATGCCCTGAAACGCGCCGATGATGCCGATGACCGTTCCGAGAAGTCCTACGAACGGGGCGGTTGAACCGATGGTCGCAAGACCCGAAAGCCCGCGCTTGAGTTCAGCCGTCTTCAAAGCCGATGCGCGCTGCAAGGCTCGCCGCGCGGCATCCATCGTCGAGCCGGGTATGTCGGCTCCAGCCTGATGGGCTTGGAATTCCTGAAGTCCTGCGTTGACCACCATCGCAAGGTGCGATTTTTTGTGGCGGTCGCTGATCGCAATAGCTTCGTCAATGCGATTGTCGCGAAGCGCAGCGGCAACTTTCGGAGCGAACTGCCGCGATTGATTGCGAGCCGCGTTGAAAGTGAGCCATCGCTCGACCATCACTGCGATTGAATACATGCTCATGATTGCGAGCACGATTGCGACCACGAGCGCGGGCCATTGCATCTTTTGAATCATGCCCCAAAGCGAGAAGTCTTCAGTCGCGCTCTCAGCCTTCGCGTCTGTTGTCGTTTGAAGCAGAAAGAAAGCAACCTTGTTGCTCGCCAGCCAGATGTTTTGTAGAAGAAGTAGCATTGGTAGAAACCCTCCAAATTCAATTTAGATACTTTTTTAGTGCAAGGCTGGACGCCGTTCGGCGTCCAGCCTCATATGAGATCAACCGCAAAAGATTAGAGGTTGAAGTTGAACGTGATCGTGCCGATGACCTTCACGGGCACGCCGCTCAATTGCGTCGGAGTGAATTTCCAGTTGCGCGCAGCAGCCACCGCAGCGTCCTTGAGCAGCGGATGGCCCGATATGGCGCGCGCTGATTGGACGTTACCCGCTTCGTCAACTGTCACTTCGACGACGACCGCGCCGCTCACACGCGCAGCCTTTGCCAACGCCGGATAAGTAGGCTCCGCTCGTCGAGTAGCAGACCCTTGAAGCACGCCTCCCGATTTGCGAATGATCTTTGGCGGCTCAGGCTTCGGTTCTTCTTTCTTCGGTTCAGGAGGAGGCGGAGGAGGAGGTTCGCCGCCCGGCACGCCGCCCGGTACACCACCCGGCACACCGCCCGGCACGCCACCCGGCACGCCACCCGGCACGCCGCCTGCAACGCCCTCACTGAAGTTTTGAGCCACCGGTACAGGAATTTTCTTTTCGACCACCGTCTTGATTTCTTTCGGAGCTTCTTTCACCGATGTGAAGCCCGCATCCGGTTGGACTTTAGTCACTTTTGCTGCGGCAGGCGGCGGCGGCGGCGCTGCGGCAGGTGGCGGCGGCGGCGTTGCCACAAGCGTCACCGATTCGCCCGTGTCGCTCAGGCTCGCGTTTACCAGCAGCACGCCCGTTATGGCTACGATCAAAAACGCTATGGTCGTCCACGCTCCCATCGTGTCGAAAAAGTAAATATTGCGGTCGTTGCCTGTCGTCTGGGATGATGATTCCACCAGATTCCCAAACATCAGATTGCGATCCGCCGCTGCTTTTTCGAGCATGGCCGGTTTGGCTCTCCAGGCGTGAATAACAGGAGCGGCGGCCAGTGCTATCCCCAGCACGAACAGCCATGCTATATCCGCCGTAGCGCCCATATACCACCAGAAATCGAAAGCGACCAGCGCGTAGAAGAACGCGAATAGCCCGTAGATAAACCAGAGAGTGAAGCTGCGTCCCTTTTTCTTAGCAATGTAAGCGGGGATCAAAGCGAGGGGAGTCGCGATCACCGCAAGGATCAGCATCTCTCTTAATAGGAAGAGCACTAACTCTACTTGCTCGGACATCTGAATACCTCCGATGGTTCTTCTGTCTCTCTGAAATGCAACTTGTGGCGGGCATTTATCTCAAACCCAAATGCCCGGCTCGAACTAACTGATTGGAGTTGCTGCCGTCTCAGAGCGAAACGGGTAAAGCATACAGACCTAAAGCCGGATAATCCCGAATGGCTTATTGCTGAAAGTCAGGCTGAAAACCGGCTGAGTCTACTACTCGCCTTCCCGCTAGTCAAGAAGTTTTCAATCTTCAGCCGTTTAGACACCGGCTATGCCGACTTTGTTCCCAATACTCACGAGCGCGGATTCTTGAAATATGAAACAATTTTAGAAGATTGCAGACGTGCGATTGCGGCAGTCGAGCCTTGCACTCCCAAGCCGCAATTCGCAATTCGAGTTCCGCAATCCTTAGACTTTCGCAAGCGTCCGTTCGCTGGCTCGCTTTCGGCTTTCGGCTTGTGAGCCGGGCGTGCCGCGACGATTTTTGCCGCTCGTCCGGTATTCCCACCACAGCATCATCGGGCTTGCCACTGCAAGCGAGGAATATGTTCCAATGATGATGCCGATTGTGAGCGCGAGAGCGAATCCCCTGAGCACCTCGCCGCCAAACAATACAATCGCAACTACGGATGTGAATGTCAGCCCGGAAGTGATGACAGTACGCGAAAGCGTTTGATTGATCGAATCATTTGCCACTTGCGCCAGATTGTCTCTGCGCCTGAATCGAAGGTTTTCGCGTATTCGATCAAAGATGACTATGGTGTCGTTCATTGAATAGCCGACAAGCGTCAGCAACGCCGCGATGACTGTCAAACTGATCTCCCATTGGAATAGGCTGAAGAAGCCGAGCGTGATCATCACGTCGTGAAAGACGGCCAGCACAGCCGCCACGCCGTATATCCACTCGAATCGAAACGCTATGTAGACGAGCATGCCCGCCAGCGCGGCCAGCGTTACGTAGATTGCGCGATTGCGCAGGTCTGCTCCGACTACGGCTCCGACCACGTCGGCTGAGATTACCGCAAACGAGCCTTCCGTGAAGTTAGGCTGCATCTTTTGCGCCAAATCCGAAGATATGCCGGGAATCTGGCTGATGTCTGTAATCACGCCGTTGCTGGTTCTGCGATAATCAGCAATCGCCTTCGCCGCATCCTTGTAAGCCTGACTTCCGTTTCCTGCCCCAATCGGATCAATGCGTCCGAGCGCATCTTCAATTTCGGCAGTGCCCGCGAGGTTGAGGTCAATTCTGCCCGCGTAAAATCGCTCAAGGATGACCGCCTTGACGCGACTTTGATCGAAAGAGTCGAGGTTGTTGACCGTGAGATTGATGTTTTGAATCGCGTTGACGTCCTGCAGATAGCCTTTGTTCTGGTTGTCGCGGAAGAAGACTACCTGCTCGGCGACCTGCCTGTAAGGATGAGCCGTCGCAAAGAGTTGCCCGCTGATTTCGAGCGGGTCAAGCTGGCGAAGTTCCTGTTCCAGGCCAGCAACATCAATCGAGTTGATATTGACCTTGCCCGCCGGAACGCCGCCCGCAGGGTTGAGACTCTGAAGCGCGCGAATGATCGTGCGTTTGTCTTCGTCCACGCGGCGTTGAGCTTCATTCCCGCCTTCGAGTTGCGGCGCGTGTATCAATAACTCATTAGGTCTCGAAACCACAGGCTGAAGCGTCACCTTACTGGTGTTTACGCCCGCCTGGCCGAGCGCCGTGCGGACTCTATCGAGCGAAGGCTGCTCGGTGAATCGCACAGTCATGAGCGTGCCGCCCGTGAAATCAACGCCTGCATTGAACCCGCGAATCTGCACGGAGATTGCGCCAATCAACATCAAAGCGATGGTGATTCCAATGAACAGCTTCTTTGCTTTTAACCAGTCAATATTAGGATTGCGAAATAGCTCAACCATAA
>DATEKX010000573.1:0-4415 GCA_035277165.1 Blastocatellia bacterium
TCTATTATTATTCAGGTGACAAACAAGTGGCACTTAGTTATTTCGATAAAGCATTTCAGCTCAAACAGAACAATTTGAAGAAAGGCGATATGCCCGAAGTGGGACTATTCTTTGCTCGCTTAAATAATGAGTTGGGAAATAAACAGAAAGCATATGATATTTATAGCAAACTCTTTGATCTTTATCAGAAAGCCGGTGATATAGGTTCAGCAGCGAGGATGCTGGCTGTAATGGGCGAAATCTCCTATAGCACAGGTAAGAAACAGCAGGCTATTGAACATTTCGAGCAACTTCTCCAGATGCACCAACAGAACAGAAAAGTACGCGAAAAGATATCCTTAGCCTACCTGATACCAGCTTTGGAATCTATATACTCTGAAGTAGGTAAGCCACAAAATAAAGTAGAGTTGTTTGATAAAGTTCCGACAGATTATCGAGGCGATAAACAGGTTTGGCAACTGGAGGTGTTCTTAGCTCGCGGAAGTATATCTTTAGGTTCAGGCGATAAACAGAGCGCGTCTAACTATGTTGATCAGGCATTACAAATTGTGCAGAACAATCCAAAGTATTCTCAAAACATAAATTTATTAATAAGATTAGCCTATTTCTACAAGAGCCTGGGTAATAAGCAGAAAACGCTCGAACTTGCAGAAAAAAGCTTCTCCATTCTTTCCAAGTTCAGCAGAATAAATAAGGATCGTTCTGGTCGGTATGAATTACTGTATGTCGCAGAGATGTTTACTGAACTTGGCGAAAGACAGAAAGCGTCTGAAGCATATCAAATGCTCGAGATAACGCCTGAATATATTAACTACTCATTTATGGAAGATTACAATGAAAATCGCCCATGAATGCGGTTACCATTTTCGCTTCATTCTTTTGTCAACATTCTTCTCCTTCCGGTAAATATTAAAAATAAATTTCAGGTTTGTGTCGTTTTTTTCGACGCTCGTTCGTTTATAAGCTGAAGGCCGAAATCACACGGCCTCGATTCAAATCTATTTTTATCGAAAGGACAAACAGATGCCACAGTATATGTTGATCTCGCATCATTCTCAGGAGATACCGGAAGGCGTAGAGTTCAGTCCCGAAATGATTCAAGCCGTTATCCAGAAATACAATGACTGGGCCGAGAAGCTGCAGAAAGCAGGCCATCTGGTCAGCGTCAAAAAACTGCGTGACGATTTCGGTCGCAACCTATTGGGCGTTGGCTCGGGGCAGACGGTTACGGATGGCCCTTACGCCGAAACTAAAGAGATCATCGGCGGGTACTGGATTATCACCGCGCGAGATTACGACGAAGCAGTCGATTTGTCGCGCGATTGCCCCAGCCTTGAACTCGGCGGCAGAATCGAAGTCCGCGAGACAGAAGACCTCTACTCATTCGGCTGAATCACGGATGCCAGCTAATTCAGATAACAAAGTCGCGGGCCTTGTGGATCATCTGTTCCGTCATCAAGCGGGACAGATGGTCTCTACCTTGACGCGCGTCTTCGGGCCGCGCCACCTCGATCTTGCAGAAGAGGTCGTGCAGGATGCTTTGCTCAAAGCCCTGCAGCTATGGCCCTATCGCGGCATCCCGGACAACCCCGCGGCATGGCTGGTACAGGTGGCTAAGAATCGCGCGCTTGATATGTTGCGGCGCGAAGTCTCGTTGCGCGAGAAATCAGATGAACTTGTCCGCGCCTTCGCTCTGCAAGAAGCGTTAGCCAATCAGCACCTCGCGGCAGGCCATCCCGATGCAGCGCTAGATGATGAATTGAGCATGATCTTTATGGCTTGCCATCCGGCCCTTCCGCGCGAAGGGCGTGTGGCGTTGACGTTGAAGACTGTCGGCGGATTCGGCGTGAGCGAAATCGCCCGCGCCTTTCTGGCTAAAGAGACAACAATCGCGCAACGACTGGTGCGAGCGAAACGACTGCTCCGCGAAGAGGGCATCACATTCGAGCTTCCCTCCCCTGCTGAAATGTCTGCGCGTCTGGACTCTGTGCTTGAAGTGCTCTACCTGCTCTTCAACGAAGGGTACACGGCGCATCGCGGAGAAAGTTTAGTGCGCGCTGATCTATGCGAAGAAGCGATGCGCATGGTCTCGCTTGCGGTTCGGCATCCGGCTACTGATTTGCCAAAAAGTCATGCGCTGCTGGCGTTGATGTTTTTTCAAGCCGCGCGCCTGCCCGCCCGCGTAGGCGAAGGCGGCGACCTGTTCCTGCTCGGCGAACAAGACCGCGCGTTGTGGGACAGGCATTTAATTCATCAGGGCTTCATTCATCTCGACCGTTCGGCAGAAGGAGATGAATTCACAACCTATCATCTGCAAGCCGCTATCGCGGCCTGCCACGCGGCGGCGGCCAGTTACGCCGCGACCGATTGGGCACAGATAGTGCGACTCTACGATCAACTCATGGCCTTGAGTCCTTCGCCCGTGGTGGCGCTCAATCGCGCTGTGGCTGTCGCCAAGTGGCGCGGGCCGGAAGCAGGCATTCGCACGCTGGAACAGATCAGCGAGCATCCGGCCTTGAGCCATTACTACCTGCTGCCTGCCACGCTCGGCGAGTTATGGTGCGAACTCGGCGAGACTGAAAAAGCTGTAGCGAATTTCCGTCAGGCTTTGAATTGCTCGTGTTCAGAGCCGGAGCGGCGTTTCTTGCAGAAGAAGCTGGCCGCGATCACTAACGAATAGTCAAAACTTTTATCAGGAGGTGGATATGGGAAAGATAAACATAGGCCGAGTTCTGCTCGGTGGTCTGGCGGCGGGGCTTGTGATGAACATCAGCGAGTTCCTGCTCAACGCAGTGGTGCTTGCCAAAGACCTCGAAGAAGCAATGCGCAGAATCAATCTCCCGCCAGCAGGTGGCACGGCCATCATGACAATGGTTGTACTGACATTCATCACAGGCATCGTGACCGTAGGGCTTTATGCAGCGATAAGATCACGGCTCGGCTCAGGCCCGAAGACGGCAATTATCGCGGGCTTGATCGTCTGGTTTCTGATCTTCGTGCATGGCGCGATTGCAGACAGCGCTATGGGATTGTTTCCTATTGGCATCTCTTTGATCGCGCTTGTGTGGGGTCTGTTTGAAGCGACTATCGGAGCCGTTGCAGGAGCGTGGCTGTACAAAGAGGCCGGAAGCCAATAATATTTATGCGTGTGCCTGGGAGCGGGGCCAAGCTTCAACACCAAATCACTTCAATAGAGCCGCCAACGCTCCAACCATTTCTTGAAAGCGATTGTTGAGTGAGTGATCTTTTCGTTTAACAATTCAGACCTAGCCCCGTAGGGGCGACCTGTCTATAGAACCAGTAAGAGAGATATTTCTGTAGCTCCGTAGGAGCGACCTGTTGATTCCGAGGTCGCTCCTACGGAGCTACGAAATCATTTTGTATTGCGCTGCTATAGACAGGTCGCCCCTACGGGGCTGAGTAAAGGAAGTCAACTATGGAGACATTGCTACAAGACCTGAGATATGGCATTCGCACGCTAATCAAGGAACCGGCTTTCACAGCCATCGCCGTGTTGACGCTGGCGCTCGGCATTGGCGCTAACGCAGCAATCTTCAGCGTCGTCAACGCCGTGCTGATTCGACCATTGCCTTATCACGAGCCTGAACGTTTGGTTCAGTTCTGGGAGACGAACCCGCTAAAGAACTGGACGCAGGCGAATGTTGCCCCGGCCAATCTTTTCGATTGGGAAAAGCAGAACACTTCGTTTGAAGAGATAGCGGCTTACATGGGGTCAGACACAAAAGAAGCCGGGCTGGCCGGTTTTCAACTGACCAGCGGCGACGAGCCTGAGCGCATTGAAGGTCTCTATGTCACAGGCAACATCTTTTCAACGCTCGGAGCAAACGCGTTCATAGGCAGACCTCTCTTGCCTGAAGAGACATGGGAAGGCAAGCATCGCGTTGCGGTCTTGAGTTACGGGCTATGGCAGCGGCGCTACGGCGCAGACCCGAACATCGTCGGCCAGAAGATCAAGCTCAACGGCAGAGAGCGCGAAGTAGTCGGCGTGATGGCTCCTGATTTTTACTTTCCGTCGAAAGCAGTCGAGCTATGGGTTCCGATGGGCTGGAATCAGAATGATATTTCAATGGTTCGCCGCCCGCATTTCCTGCGCGCGATTGCGCGGCTCAAGCCTGACGTAACAATCGAGCAGGCAAGAGCAGAGATGACAACAATCGCGGCTCAACTGGAAGCGCAATACCCTGACACCAACACGCAGATGGGTGTGGGAGTCGGCCCGCTCAAAGAATGGATCGTTGAAGACACGCGGCTGGCGCTGGTTGTTTTCCTTGTCGCTGTCGGGTTCGTTCTGGCTATAGCGTGCGCGAACGTGGCGAATCTCATGCTCGCACGAACTGTGTCGCGACAACGCGAGATGGCAGTAAGAGCCGCGGTCGGCGCTCGTCGTTGGCAAC
>DATEKX010000574.1:0-3401 GCA_035277165.1 Blastocatellia bacterium
GTAAAGCGAAACGCTCTCGCGCGGTTCGTCGCCTCGAATCTGGTAGTAACTTTCAAACGAACCGTCCTTGCGCTGCATCAGCAGTATTAGATTAGCTAACTGCGCGGCGCTTTCGCGGTCAGATGATTTCGGGTCAAGCTCCATCTGCTTTGTCAGCGCGACCAGCGCAAGCCCGTTCGCGCCCAGCTTCGCTTTGTCATCGTTATCAATCACGTAGACGCTGCCATTTTCTCGCGCAGGGCGATAGCGAGTCTTTAGATAACCGAGAGCGCGGCCCGCAGAGTGCGCATAACGATAGTCGCCCGTCGCCGCGTATAAATCAAAGAGCGAAATCGCAGTGCCTGCGTGACGCAGTATGTTGTATGCGCGCTCGCTCGCGCGATTTTCGAGCGGATTATATGAGTAATAAAAACTCCCATCCGGTTTCTGCGCGCGAATCAGATAATCGCCGCCCGCTCGCGCGGCTTTAAGAAGCTGCGCGCGGTTGATTTCGCTGACGGGCACGCAAGCGTTTACAACGTTCAAGGCTTTTCGGCGCTCAAGGTCTTCTACAAACGATATAGTGCGAAAGCGACTGAGTTTCACACCTGATGATCGCCACGCTTCGGGCGCGAGTCCAAAATAGACTGCCGCGCGATTGAGCAGGTCAGAGGCTTTCTGTTCATCAGCGTCTTCGGCGGCTATTGATTTATAGATTATCTCCGACGGCAAAACATAAAGCCTGCGATTTTCGATTTCGATTGAGATTCCTTCCGCGCCGACTGCAATCAATTCTGTCGCCGTCAGCTTCGACATATCTTCTTGTTCAGACTCCACGGGCTTATCAATAGGCGCGAGGCTGCCATCGAGTATGTCTATTTGAATCCGGTCTGGAGATGGCAGCGAGCGATTGCTTGTCGCGACGGATTCGAGCGCAGCTTTTAACGCTGCGACAAGGCTATCGCCAACTCCCCTTGCAGGCAGTGAAGCCTGACCGCGAGCAAAACGTGTGACGAACAGCATCGCCCTGCGAGATGCTTTGGCATCGTGCGTTGCGGATTGTTGTTCTATTTCTTTGCCGCCGAATCGCGCCCTCGCCTGTTTGAGCAACCAGAGTCGCGTTTCATTCGATATTGATTGAGCAGGTGATTGATTGTTGTCCGGGGTTCGGGGCGCGATGCTGCTTTCACACGCCACAAAGATAAATATCACTGCGACGAGAATCAGCCACGATTTTACTAACGACCTGACCATTGAGAATAGCTTAACTGGAAAGCCGCCCGGTAACAAAGAGAGGATTCGCTTGAGGGTATCAGATGTAGGGGCAGGGCTTGTCCCTGCCCGAATGATCGAAAGACCATGACAGACATCGCCTGTCGGCGATTCGGGCAGGGACAAGCCCTGCCCCTACAGGCCGAATTAAGATGGCGGGCCGCCTGATAAGACCGTTCGGCCCAAACCGTCACGCACTTCGATATGTTGAATGTTCGTTAATGGTCGCACCTGCGAAGGCAGGTTGCCATCCTCCGTGCTCAACTTCAGCTTGAATGAGCCTGATCCGTCTGTCGTAACAGTGCCGAGCGAAGAGCCGTTAATGATGATCGTGTACTGCGCGCCCGAATCGAGTTTGTCGCCTTCAATCTCAAGCTCTTCTCGACTGGCAGACGATTTAATTTTCACTTTACCTTTTGCATCATCAATCACGCCGGTCGAATTGAGTGATGCTTCTTTCTGCACTTCGGAGCCGCCGCCTCCGCCGCCGCCGCCATCACCGCCGCCGCCGTTGTCATCGTCATCATCATCATCGCCGCCGCCAAAGTCGCCGCCTGCCTGGAAAGTTCCCTGCAAGACAACCTGGCCCGACACGCGAACTTCGATTTGCTGAATCTTCCTCACAGGTCTGAGCGATTGCGGCAACACAAGGCCGCTCGACCCGTCGCTCGTGTACTCGACTCGAAAGTATCCGCCTTGAGCGACGACAGTGCCGAGGCTTATTCCATCCGCGACAATTTCGCAGACCGCGCCCGATTGTAATTTATCTCCCTCGACGCGAAGTTCCTCGCGCTCCGGTTCGATTTCAGCGCGCGCTTTGCCTTTCGCCTGCCCGTTGGATGTAAGGCGCGCTTCTTTCTCGATTGACACTCCGCCGCCCGGCTGAGGCGCGCCGAATGTATTAGCCAGTACGATGCGATCTTGCGCGTCGCGGATTTCTACAAGCCTGATGCTTGTCACAGGGTTGAGCGTGGAAGGAAGCGATATGTGATCGTGCCCGCTTGGCGAAGTCTCAAACTCAATCTTGAACGAGCCGTAATTGCTCGCCACGGCTTCGCCTTTGGTGTCTGTCAGGTTGCCGTCAACAACCAGCCTGTATGCCATATTGGGTTGCAGGCCCTGAGCTTCAATCTCGAATTCCTGCTCCGAGCTTGAGACAAAGACTTCTGCCTTACCAGTGGCCGTCGGCTCGATTCCTGTAGGAATCAAATTCATCTCGCTGCCATTGCCCGTCAATGGGTCGAGACTCTGAAGCGCCCTGAGCGGATCAATGCGGCCTTTGCCGAGCTTGCCTCTGAAGTTGGGGTTGTCATCATCAACGCTCGCGGCTGTGTTTTCGATGATGTCTCTGACGTTCTGCCGAGTCGGGTTGTTTTCAAAAAGGAGCGCGGCTTCTGCCGTTGCCAGCGGCGCGGCAAAAGATGTCCCGCTCCACAACGCGTAGTCAGGCGTGTTGTTAGTTTCAGGATAAAGGCTGACAAGGTTCACGCCCGGAGCGCTGACCGATACGTTGCTGCCGAAATTCGAAAACCCTGCTTTGCGATTGTTGGAATCAAGCGCGGCCACGCCCATCACTTCCACATTCCAGTTTGCGGGAAACTGCGGGCCTGCGTCGTTGCCCTTGTTTTCGTTGCCTACGGCAGCCACGAGCAACACGCCTCGCTGCTGTGCGTAAACGACAGCGTCGTGCAGTATGTCGGAATTTTCGGTCGTGCCGAAGCTGAGATTTATGACGCGCGCGCCGTGATCAACTGCGTACTTGATGCCTTGAGCGACAGTAAACGCATCGCTCACGCCATCGCTGGAGAAGGCGCTGATGGGCATGATCTTTGCCCCCGGAGCGATGAGCGCAATCAAACCCGCGATGAATGTCCCATGACCTGCAACGCTCGATTGCGGATTGCCGGGCTGCTCCATCGTGTTGTTGCTGTTAGCCAAAAAATTCCAGCCGAATACATCGTCAACAAGTCCATCGCTGTCGTTATCAATCTGGTCGCTGGGCACTTCTCCCGCATCGATCCAGATATGATCTTTGATGTCCGGGTGCGAGCGATCAATGCCCGTATCAATCACCGCGACGATCACGCCCTCGCCGCGCGAGCGCAATTGCACGTCTTCAAAATTTGCGATCAGTTGTTGAGTTATATATT
>DATEKX010000575.1:0-4319 GCA_035277165.1 Blastocatellia bacterium
AACTTATAAACAGTCGTGCTTCGATACGTCCGACCCGGCTTTAAGACGGTTGACGGGAAGCTCGGTTTATTCGGCGAGTCGGGGAAATGCTGCGTCTCCAGACAAAAGCCATAGCGTTTCTTGTAAACCTGCCCGCCTTTGCCTGTGATGCTGCCATCCAAAAAATTGCCTGTGTAAAACTGAATGCCCGGTTCGGTCGTGTAGACTTCCATCACTCGCCCGCTCGCGGGTTCGTAGGCGCGGGCCGCAAGCGCGAGCCTGCCCGCGCTGTTATTAAGCACCCAGTTGTGATCGTACCCCTTGCCTAAAACCAGTTGTTCATTCTGTTCGTCGATCCTCGCGCCGATTCGGGCAGGCTTCATAAAATCCATAGGCCCACCCTTGACGCTTCGCAACTCGCCCGTTGGTATCAACCCGTTGTCTACAGGCGTGAACCTGCTGGCATCAATCATCAGCTCGTGGTTTAGAATGCTGCCCTCGCCCGCCAGATTGAAATAAGAATGATGAGTCAGATTGATTACAGTGGTTTTGTCCGTAGTCGCGCTGTAATCAATCTTCAATTCGTTTTTGTTCGTAAGTCTGTAGACGACCGTGACCGAGAGATTACCGGGGAACCCTTGTTCGCCGTCTTTGCTCATGTAGCTGAGTGAAAGGCCGACTCCGGTTTTGCTTTTGATTTCTTTTGCCTGCCAAACAACTTTGTCAAAAGCTTTGATCCCGCCGTGCAAAGTGTTTTCGCCATCGTTTTTTGGCAGCGTGTACTGATGGCCGTTTAGAGAGAATGCGCCTTTCGCAATCCGGTTGCCGTAACGCCCGACGATACAGCCGAAGTAAGGGCTGCTCTTCAGATAGCCTTCAAGGTTGTCGTAGCCGAGCACGACATCCGTCATCTTGCCCGCGCGGTCGGGCACTTTCAAAGAGACAACTGTGCCGCCGTAGGTCATGATGGTAACTTCTACGCCGTTGGCATTAGTCAGCGTGTAGAGGTCAATTGCTTCTTGATCGGCAGTCTTGCCAAAAGGTTGTTTCTTAATCTCAGACTTTGTCATTGCGTGTATGTTTGCGGAGAGAAGAAAACCGAATATCGAGATAAGAAAGAATATTTTCAGATGACTCACTAAAACGTCCTCCGTTTGCCTGATGCTCATCAATATGTGCTCAAATGAATTAGGTACTTAACCTTAGACACAAACGCAAGTCAAGCTCATTTGCCTCTGATGCGAGCATAAATCAGAGGTTGTAACTTTACAGGTTTTTTTAGAACAAGCATAATAATTCGCGCCGCGAACAAAAGCCTGAACGAGCGGCGGCTTGATTCGAGCATTAATGCGATCACTTACAAACCGGGGAGAAACAAACATGGCTAATGACGCTTACACACCACGTCCTGAGCATAAATTCACTTTCGGATTATGGACGGTCGGCAATCGCGGGCGCGACCCGTTCGGCGAAGCTGTGCGCGAATCGCTTCCGCCTGTTGAGATAGTAAAGCTGCTTGCCGAAGTCGGCGCGATGGGAGTCAACCTCCACGACAATGACCTCGTGCCCATAGACGCTACGCCTGCCGAGCGCGACCAGATTGTGCGCGAGTTCAAGCGAGCGTGCGACGAAGCAGGTCTGAAAGTTCCTATGGCTACGGTCAATCTCTTTTACGATCCGGTCTTTCGCGATGGCGCTTTCACCGCCAACGACCCGAGCGTGCGCGCTTACGCTTTGCAAAAAACCATGCAGTCTATGGACATCGGAGCGGAACTCGGCGCGAAAATCTTCGTGCTCTGGGGCGGGCGCGAAGGCGTAGAGACAGACGCGTGTCGCCGCGCTGATGAAGCCGTCAAACGATTTCGCGAAGCAATAAACTACCTTTGCGAATACTCGATTGACAAAGGATACGATTATCGCTTTGCGCTCGAAGCGAAGCCGAACGAGCCGCGCGCAGATATTTATTTTCCGACGACCGGCGCATACCTTGCGCTGATAGCGACGCTGGATCATTCGGACATGGTCGGCGTCAATCCCGAAGTAGCGCACGAACACATGGCCGGACTCAACATGACGCATTCGGTCGCGCAAGCGTGGGAAGCGGGCAAGCTGTTTCACATAGACCTGAATGATCAGGTACCGGGCCGTTACGATCAGGATTTAAGATTCGGCTCGGCAAATCCGCGCGCAGCTTTCTGGCTGGTCAAATTTCTCGAAGACGTTGGCTATGATGGCTCGCGCCACTTCGATGCGCATGCGTATCGAACGGAAGATTACGAAGGCGTCAAAGAGTTCGCGCGCGGTTGCATGCGCACGTACCTGATCTTGAAAGATAAAGCCGAGCGATGGAATCATGATGCCGAGATAAAAGCGATGCTTGCTGAAATCGAAGAGTCGAACACTCAAGCGCAAAGCTACAGCAAAGATCACGCTGAGAAACTTCTCGCGCGCAGCTTTGATCGCGCGAGTATGGCCGCGAAAGGGTTGCGGTATGAACGGCTCGATCAACTGACTATGGACATCCTGCTCGGCGTGCGATGAGTAAAATCATCTTGTAGGGGCAGGGCTTGTCCCTGCCCGAATGGTCGTAAGACCATGACAGATCATCGCCTGTCGGCGATCCGGGCAGGGACAAGCCCTGCCCCTACCACTTAATCCAAATGAATTTATTTCTCGGCATAGACGTTTCGACCACGGGGTCGAAAGCGCTTCTCATCAATCAGGACGGCGACGTTGTCAGCAGTGCTACGACGGGACATGCATTGTCAACGCCGCGACCTTTGTGGTCTGAGCAAGAGCCAAAAGATTGGTGGGAAGCTGTCGCAAAAAGCGTTCGTCAAGCTCTGGCTCTGGCTGGCGTGTCAGGCGAAGACGTTTCCGCAATCGGTCTGACGGGACAGATGCATGGACTGGTTCTTCTCGACGAGAGCAAAGAAACGCTCAGGCCCGCCATACTCTGGAACGATCAGCGCTGCGCTGACGAGTGCGACGAAATACGCGCGCTCGTAGGCCGCAAACGCCTCATTCAAATCACTGGCAACGAAGCGTTGACAGGTTTCACCGCGCCCAAAATCGTATGGGTGAAAAATCATGAGCCTGAGATATTTGCTCGCGCTCGACACGTGCTGCTGCCGAAAGATTACATCCGGTTCAAGCTCACGGGCCAGTTGGCTATGGACAAAGCAGACGGCTCAGGCACGATTCTCTTCGATCTAAAAAGCAGAGACTGGTCGCAGGATGTTCTCTCGGCTCTCGGCATTCCTGTCGAATGGCTGCCTCAAACTTTTGAAGGGCCGCAAGTGACAGGAGAGGTGAACGCTCCGGCGGCAGAAGCGACGGGCCTCAAGGCAGGCACTCCGGTTGTGGCCGGAGGCGGCGATCAGGCAGCCGGGGCTGTAGGAGTTGGCGCTGTGCAACCGGGCATTGTAGGGCTGACGCTAGGCACATCTGGCGTGGTCTTCGCTTCCACTGAATCGAGCCTCATCGAACCCGAAGGACGATTGCATGCGTTCTGTCATGCCGTCCCTAACCGATGGCATCTCATGGGAGTTATGCTCAGCGCCGCAGGCAGCCTGCAATGGTACAGAGACACTCTCGCGCCTCAAACAAGCTTCGATGATCTAATGGCGGAAGCGGCAGAGACTCCGGCAGGCAGTGAAGGTTTGCTCTTTCTGCCTTACCTGAGCGGCGAGCGCACACCATATCCCGACCCTCTGGCGCGCGGCGCGTGGGTCGGGCTGACGATCAGGCACAAGCGAGGGCATCTGACTCGCGCAATTCTTGAAGGAGTTGCTTTCGGATTAAAAGATGGCTTCGCATTGATTCAAGGCGCGGGGCTTGGAGCGATTCAACAGGTCAGGGTTTCGGGCGGCGGCGCAAAGAGCCGTTTATGGAAACAGATACTTGCTGATGTGCTCGGCGTAGAGCTTGTGACAATCAATACGACAGAGGGAGCCGCATATGGCGCGGCAATTCTGGCAGGCGCAGGCATCGGAGCATGGCCGGATGCAGAGACCGCTTGCAGAAATCTGATAAAGATCGTAGAACGCGTATCGCCTGACGAAAAGCGAGAGTCGCTTTACAAGTCTCTGCACGAACAGTACGTGAATCTCTACCCTGCGCTCAGACCTTCGTTTAACAATCTGGCTTCTATCGAAACGGCCACGAATTGCACGAATTGAAACGAATGTTTACGAATAATTCGTACTTATTCGTAAACATTCGTGCAATTGGTGGCTGCTATTTCTTCTTTACTGATTTTTTCGCTTTATAATCAACAAGCCATTCAGGATCAACCGCATCGGCATTGCGCCGTTCTTTCTCTTTGATCAGCCACTGGC
>DATEKX010000576.1:0-8710 GCA_035277165.1 Blastocatellia bacterium
TTTTGTTGAATAGGATTGTTTCATACTACTGCCGGAAGCGGAGAATTGGAAGAATAGCGATGCCCGACAGACAGGTCAAGATTCCGCACTCTGGAAGCACGGGTGTAACAAAGTAAATGTAGGGGCAGGGCTTGTCCCTGCCCGGATCGCCGACAGGCGATTACTGTCATGGGCTATCGCCCATTCGGGCAGGGACAAGCCCTGCCCCTACCATGCCTGTCAACCGACTTTGTTACAGCCGTGACTCTGGAAGCTACGCTTCAAAGATGACCTGCGCCATCGCAACCTCGCGCGAGTGCGTTAAAGAGAGATGAGCTTTTCGAGCGCCGCGCTCGTCAAAGAGTTCAAGAGCGCGCCCACGCAGTCGTATTTCAGGCGCACCCGTTTCTGCGCGAATCACTTCTATATCGCGCCAGGCTACGCCTTCGCCCCAGCCTGTGCCGAGCGCTTTCATCACTGCCTCTTTTGCGGCAAACCTTGCGGCATAACTTTCAAGCCGCGCCGAGCGGCCTTCGCAATATTCAATCTCGGCTTCGGTGAAGACCCGCGAGCGGAACCGTTCGCCCTGTCGCGCGAAGACCTCTTCCATGCGCGATATTTCCACTATGTCAATTCCTATAGCTACGATCATTTTTCGTCAGACTTCTACTTCTACCAAATCCTGCGCGAGCAATGTATCAGGAAAAATAGCGCGAGCTTCTTCAACCAGCGGCGTAACGTCAGGGTAGCGCGTGCTGTAATGCGTGATGAGCAATCGCCGCGCGCCTGCATCGCGGGCTATGCTCGCAGCCTGTGCCGCCGTCGAATGGCCGTAATCATGTGCTTCTTCCGTGAGTTCTTCGGTGTAGGTTGCTTCGTGAATCAACAAGTCAACATCGCGCGCGAGTTTGATCGTTCCATCAAAAGGTCGCGTGTCCGTGCAGTAAGCGACAGCCTTGCCTGGGCGCTCAGGCCCCAGCACATCGGATGATTGAACTATGCGACCGTCGCTCAGTTGAATATTTTCGCCCAACTGCAATCGCCTGAACATCGGCCCTTCGGGAACGCCCAGTTCACGCGCACGCTCAAGATTGAAGCGACCGGGGCGCGGGTGTTCCTGCACGCGATAGCCGAGAGCAAACAGGCGATGGTCGAGCGGGTGTGTCGTCACAGTGTAGTCTGCCGCTTTGTAAACGGTCTTGAGGTCGTTTACCGGGCCGATCTCTCGGACTTCGAGCGGATAATTGACGAAGAGAATTTTCAAGCGCGCGAGCGTATCAAGGTATTCGTTTATGCCCGGCGGCCCGACAAGCGTCAACTCGCGTGTGCGGCGATCCAGACCCATTGTTGAAAGAAGCCCTGATAAACCGTTGAAATGATCGCCGTGCAAATGCGTGATGAAAATGGCAACGAGCCGACTGGGATTAAGTCCCGCGCGAACGATCTGCGTTTGCGTTCCTTCGCCGCAATCAAACAGCAGCCATTCGCCTTCGCGCGCAACAGCCAGCGCGCTGACGTTGCGCTTGAGCGTGGGCTTGCCCGAACTTGTTCCCAGAGGAATAACTCTCATCAGTCATTTACAATATCATATTGAAGCAATCAACAATACCGCGCGCATAATAGGATACTGGCATCCGTCTCGCCTGTCTGCTAGACTCTTCGGGTAACTGACAACCTCTGGTTTTGGAGAATCACAATATGAAATTTGCAAGAATATTTTCTGCGCTTGCGCTGGCTATAATACTGGCGAGTGTGGCAGTAGCTCAACAGCCGAAACCGGCTGAAGGCGGGCCGAAACTGGTAATCGAATCGTTCACACACGATTTCGGCGAGATCAAAGCCGGAACGCCGTTGCGCTATACATTCAAGATTAAGAACGAAGGCAAAAGCGATCTTTTAATTCAGAACGTTGCGCCCAGTTGAGGATGCACCAAAGGCGACTTTGACAAAGTCGTGCCTCCTGGTAAGGAGGGAAAGATCGAGCTTGCAGTTGAACACACCGATGGCTATCAAGGCGAAGTTGGAAAATCTGCTGCCGTCACAACCAACGATCCGAAATTTACTACCTTCAACCTGATACTTCGCGCTCGATTTATCATGCAACCGCAGCCCGGAGCCGGTGCTTCCGGCGGGCCGGTGCTCAGCCCGACAGCTAAGATGGCAGGCGCGTTCATAATTGAGCCGACCGACAGATGGATTTCAAGTGTCTTAGTCGGCAACACTACGACGAGCAAGCTCTATGTCGTAAACAATGATCCGAAACCCTTCCATGTTAAAAAGCTTGAGCCGGGCGGCACGGATTTCACCGCCACGTTGCAACCGATTCAAGACGGCAGGCGCTACGAGATAGTCATCTCGACAAATCCTGCGCTCAAGCCGGGGCAGTATCATCAGAAACTGCTCATCCTGACAGACAGCCCGGTTACGCCCGAAGTGCCTGTGCAACTCGACCTGACGGTATTCCCGCGAGTATTCGCGATGCCGACTTCGATCATTATGCCAACGCTGCCTATGAATGTTGATCTTTCAAGCATTAACTGGCCGATGATCAACGTGCGCAAAGTGCAGGCAACAGGACTGCAGATAAAGAGCTATACTTCGACGCTGCCTTTTATCAAGCTCGACCTGTTGACCGAAAAAGAAGGCGAGTTCTACCAGATTCGGCTCACGATTGATAATTCAAAGATAAAAGAGGGCGATTTCAAAGGCAAAGTGCGCATCGAAACCAACGATGTGAACGTGCCTTTTATTGAAGTTCCCGTCCAGGGCCGTTTCATCAAAAACTAACCTGACACGCTCGAAAAGCGAGGCCGTCGTTTTGGAAACGACGGCCTTTTTATTTTTCAGCTTGCTTGCTTTGGTGAGCACAGCATAAGATAGTCCTTGTGTGGAGCGTTGTTCGACAATCACATTTATGATTTTCGCCGAATAACCAATTGCTCGAATCGAAACCAAATTGCGATTCAATCCATGCCCCTATCGCGGCATCATTGATACTCTTCCCCAATCAACCTGAAGAGTCACAAGTAACCTTCAGAGCGCTTACATTAAACCAACAAAATTTGTGGGATATGATTTTCTGCGAGGAGGAATGATCTTATGCTCAAGCGAAATCTTTTAACGCTACTATGCCTGGCAGTTTCATTGATTGCCTGTCCCGCAATCTTTTTCGCTCACGCCAGTCCGCAAGGCAGAATCGAAGCAATAACCGCAATACAGCTTCAGCAGGTGCTTACGGGATTATCCAATACCGTCTACGTCACGAACGCGCACGACGGAACGAACAGGCTTTTCATCATTGAAAAGGCCGGAGTGATTAGAGTGGCGCAGCCGGGCGCATCCACGACGACTGTCTTTCTGAACATAACAAGCAAGGTGCTTTCGACAGACAACGAGCGGGGCTTGCTCGGGCTGGCCTTTCATCCGAAGTATGCGATAAACGGTCGCTTCTTTGTCTACTACACGCGGCAGACTGACGGCGCGTTATCAATCGCCGAATATCACGTCACATCTGATCCAAACGTTGCTGATCCCAACTCGGAAATTTTCTTCACCGGCGGCTTTCCCATTCCACATTCCTCGAACACGAATCACAATGGCGGGACGATTATGTTCGGCCCTGATGGTTATCTCTATGCCGGACCCGGTGATGGCGGCGCGTCGAATGATCCTCCGGGTAACGGGCAAAACATCAATGCGCTGCTCGGCAAAATTCTGCGCATAGACGTTGACCATCCGAACGGCCCTGTTCCGTATTCTTCGCCCGTGGACAATCCGTTCTTCGGCGCGACTCAGGGAGCCGACGAGATATATGCCATAGGCATGCGCAATCCTTTTCGCTTCTCATTTGATCGCGGCACGGGGCAGCTTTGGGTTGCAGACGTAGGCCAGAACGCGCGTGAAGAAATAGACATTGTCACGCGCGGCGGCAACTATGGCTGGCGCGTGATGGAAGGCATGATTTGCAATCCGGCTTTCAACGGCGGCGTCTGCACTCCGCCAGCCGGTAGCATACTTCCGATATTCGACTACTCACACTCAGGAGGGCGTTGTTCGATCACGGGCGGCTACGTCTATCGCGGCGCGAGATCAGCCGTGCCTACTGCGTCATACATCTACGCCGATTACTGCACGGGCGAGATATGGCAACTGCTGAGCGGCACAAATACACTGTTGCTGGATACAACGCTGAACATCACTTCGTTCGGTGAAGATGAAGCGGGAGAGATTTATGTCCTGAGCCAGAATGGAACTCTTAATCGCATAGTCGCATCACCTCCGCCAGCGGCTTGTTCGTATTCGATTTCTCCGGCAAATCAAATCTTCTCTCTCAGTGGCGGAGAAGGAACTTTGACGTTGACGACCGCAGGAACATGCGGCTGGCTTGCAGTCGCGAATGTGGACTGGATCACGCTCGAATCAGCTACAGGCGTTGGTAACAATACCCTCAGTTTCCTCGTGAGAGACAACCCGTCAAGCAGTCCTCGAACAGGATTGATTCACGTCGCGGGGCAGACGTTCACTGTAATCCAGAACGGCACAATGTCCGCAAGCTGTTCGTTTGAACTGACTCCTGCGTCTCAATCTTTTTCAAACGCAGGCGGAAATGGAACCATAACCGTGACTACTGCAGCGCAGTGCGCGTGGGGCGCAACACCGAGCGCCAGTTGGATAACGATCACTTCAGGCAACATAGGCACAGGCAACGGCACAGTGAATTTTTCTGTCGCTCCAAACACAGGCCCGCCTCGCAAAGGAACTATAGCGATCGGCAAGCAACTCTTTAAGATAAAGCAGAAGTAAGAGCTTGGTTAAGAAGCTCCGTAGGAGTGACCTGTCTATAGTTTCAAAGTTGTTAGCGTTTTCTGTAGCTCCGTAGGAGCGACTTCGCAATCAACAGGTCGCTCCTACGGAGCTACAAATCATTTGCTCAATCGTTACTATAGACAGGTCGTCCCTAACGGGACTGCGATAACAACTGCTAAAACGGTTATTCACTTTTGATATAAGCTCAGGATGTTGCGCTCGATTTTGCTTCTTCAAGCTCAGTCCCTTCGGTCGGAAAACTCTTCCATTCAATCCGCGACAGGTTCCGCGATATGAGCGCTCCGGCTATGATTGCCACAACGATATAGACAACGCTTGCGGCCCACTCCTTGAAAATCAGCTTGCCGATTCCGAACAGCGAAGCGTATATCAGCGCGCAGCCCAGCAGCCAGTTTACAAATTGGATGGCCATGCCTCCGCTCGCAGAAGACTTCGGCAAACCGGCTGCGGCTCGAACGGGTTTCCATCCTGGCCCTTCCGGTTGCACCTTATGATAAAACGCCAACAGCTTTTCTTTCGGCTCAGGCGATGTAAGCAATGTCGCCGCAAGCCATATAATTGTCGTAGCCGCAACTGTGACCAGCATCAGATGAGCAAACCCTCTCGGATCAGCGCTATCCCACTTCAGGCCAAATTGCAGGGTGAGCGATACGATTGAGGCTCCGAGCATGGCCGCAACCTCTGACCACGCGTTTATTCGCCACCAGAACCAGCGAAGCAGCAAAACCGGCCCTGTCCCTGCGCCGATTGCTATCAGAAACTTCCAGGCTTTTTCTATGCTGTCCAGATTCAGAGTCACAATGATCGAGATTGCCATCAGCAAAACTGTAATGATTTGCGAAGCGATGACGTAATAGCTTTCTTTTTTCTCCTTTACTATGAAGCGGCGATAAAAATCATTGAGCACATAGGATGCGCCCCAGTTCAATTGTGTGCCGAGCGTTGACATATACGCCGCAGCAAACGCGGCCAGCATGAAGCCTCGCAAGTAAGACGGGAACACGTTCGTGTCCATCAGCGTCATAACGTAGCCCGCCTCTTTGTCTGCAAGCTCTGGATATAATATGACCGAAGCAAGCGCAGTGAGTATCCACGGCCAGGGCCTTAAGGCGTAATGCGCAACATTGAACCATAAGGTCGCTAACAATCCTTCTCTTTCATCGCGAGCAGAAAATATGCGTTGCGCTACGTAACCGCCGCCTCCGGGTTCGGCTCCCGGATACCAGCTCGCCCACCAGTTCATCGCCAGATAGACGAAAAGCGTGATCGCAGGCATCCAGGCCGAATCGTATTCGGGAAAGAACGAAAGCCGCGAGCCTGCATGCCCACTTGTCGCGTCCAGAGCCGTTATCTTCGCCTTGAGCGCATCTATTCCGCCCACTGCATTCACAGCCAGAACGGCCAGAACAACCACCATCCCCATTTTGAGTACGAATTGAAAGAGGTCTGTGACCAGCACTCCCCATAAGCCTGAGATGGTTGTATAAAACGCCGTAAACAGCAGCAGCCCGACGACTACCATTATCGCCTGACCTTTATCGAGGCCAAGCGTTATTTGCAATATCTTGACCATCGCCAGATTGACCCAGCCCATGATGATGCAGTTGATCGGGATGCCGAGATAGAGCGCGCGAAAGCCTCTCAGGAACGCAGCCGGTTTGCCCGAATAGCGTAGCTCTGCGAATTCGATATCGGTCATCACTCCGGCCCTTCTCCACAATCGCGCGTAGAAAAAGACCGTCAGCATTCCGCTCATCACTAAATTCCACCACAGCCAGTTCCCGGCTATGCCGTTTGTTGCGACTAATCCCGTCACGACCAGCGGCGTATCGGCTGCGAAAGTGGTTGCGACCATAGACGTGCCCGCCAACCACCACGGCACATTTCGACCTGAGAGAAAAAATTCCGTCGTGCTGCCTCGCGCGCGGCGAGCGTAATATAGACCTATGCCGAGATTGAAAAGAAAGTAAGCTGCGATGACTGCCCAGTCCAGCCAGGTTAAATTCACAGTTGTACCTCAACAATGTATTGGTGTTGCGATTGCTCGCGCGCTGATGGGGTTGAAGGGTATCACATCCGAATATTGATAGTACACCCGGTTTGCGCCTCATCATTCGCTCGTTGTAGTATCACTGCTACGAGCGTGAGAAGATTAAACGCTCAGACTTTTCTGACCGAGAGAGGTTCAAAACAATGGCCGATTTGATGAACAGACCGCTATCTGAAGTAGACCCGGAAATCGCTGCGACCATCGCTGACGAGGAGCGCCGTCTGGCTTACAACCTTGAGATGATCGCTTCGGAGAATTTCGTATCGGAAGCCGTGCTCGAAGCGATGGGATCTGTGCTTACGAACAAGTACGCCGAAGGTTATCCGTCGAAGCGTTACTATGGCGGTTGCGAGTTCGTTGATGTTGCCGAAAACATCGCGCGCGAACGCGCCAAACAAATCTTCGGCTGCGAACATGTCAACGTTCAGCCGCACTCAGGCTCGCAGGCCAACATGGGCGTTTACCTTGCAGTGCTCAATTACGGCGACACGATACTTGGAATGAACCTCGCGCACGGCGGCCATCTTACGCACGGACACCCTTTGAACTTCTCTGGCCGCAGCTACAACATCGTCCCTTACGGTGTGACCACAGATACAGAGCAGATTGACTACGACGAGCTTGAGCGGCTCGCGCACGAGCATAAACCGAAGCTGATACTGTGCGGCGCATCGGCTTACTCGCGCATCATCGACTTCGAGCGGATAGGCCGAATAGCGCGCGATGTGGGCGCACATTCTATGGCAGACATAGCGCACATCGCAGGGCTTGTTGCAGCAGGGCTTCATCCGAGTCCTGTTCCGCACATGGATTTCGTCACGACGACGACTCACAAAACGCTCAGAGGCCCGCGCGCAGGAATGATCATGTGCCGCGCACAGTTTCAAAAAGAGATTGATCGCGCAGTCTTCCCTACGATTCAGGGAGGCCCTTTGATGCACGTCGTCGCCGCGAAAGCCGTTTGCTTCAAAGAGGCTCTGGAAGCCAATTTCAAGGATTACCAGAGTCAGGTTATCAAAAACGCCAAGGCATTGGCCGAAGCGCTTGCAGGCGCAGGTTTCCGCATAGTGTCGGGCGGGACTGACAATCACCTCATGCTCGTAGACGTGTTCGTGCGAGGTCTTACAGGCGCGCAGGCAGAACGCGCGCTCGAACGCGCTGCGATAACTGTAAACAAGAACGCCATTCCTTTTGACACTCAGCCGCCGATGAAAGCATCAGGTATTCGCATAGGCACGCCCGCGCTCACGACACGCGGGATGAAAGAAGCCGAGATGCAGCAGATAGCCGAGTGGATAAGCGAAGTAGTCGCGGATCACGAAAACGAATCTGTGCAGCAGAGCGTTCGAGATCGCGTGAAAGAATTGTGCGAGCAATTCCCGATTTACGAAAACAGGCTCGTCCGCAGCCGCGCGCAATCCAGATGACAGAGGTAAAGCATAAGTTCTGCGCTGCGAGACCGCTTATGCAATAATTATCATGGCTATGGCACAAACATCTGAAAAAATAGAAGTGATGATAGAGGGGCAAGGGTGTGTAGTAATTCCTGCTGAATTGTGCAAAGCAATCGGGGGACTGCCAGGCGAGACGCTGATTGCTTACGTTGAAGATGGGAAACTGGTACTTGAGCAGCGCAACAGGGTGCTTGCCAGAGTGCGCGCTCGTTTCTCAGAGATTCCCGCCGATGTGAGCTTGAGCGACGAGTTGATTCAGGAACGCCGGGCAGAAGCACGCGAGGAGAATGAGCGTGAGCCAATCTAATGATTCTGCCTGCGTAATAGACGCTTCTGCGCTCCTCGCATTGCTCCACTTAGAAATCGGACATGAGATTGTAGAGCAGCACCTCGGTCAATC
>DATEKX010000577.1:0-11658 GCA_035277165.1 Blastocatellia bacterium
TGCATCATCATCTGCTGCCAAATCCATCAATCGAGTTACGACCAGGCTCTGCACTGCGCGAGCAATGGCTGCCTGATAAGCGTCTGCCGCAGGAGGCGTCTTCCACGTGCGCGCCACAAGTGCGTCAACGACTTCTTTGAAATCGGGGTTCGCGCTGTTGCGCGCATGAAAAGTCATAAGCCGTGCGGCGCGATTCTGCTCAAGCAAACCTGATACTGCAAAGTCAGCCGCTATCGTCGCCGCGCTTATTGGGTCGAACACCGGAGCAGAGCGCCTTGCAAACAGTTCGGTCGTGCCGCCTTCGTATCCGAACGCGCGCGGCGGTATCAGTTCAAGTATGCGCGGCGAAATGGCGAGCGCATCCAGTTTGATCGTGTCAAGCACAGCGCTCAATGCATCGCGTTGTCGCGCTGCAGGGACTATCTCTTGAACCTTTGCAGGGCTGGAGCCGTTTTGCAACTTCACTGCGTAAGTGTAATAGGCTCCGCCTACGGATTTGACGGCGGCTTGAAGTTGATAACGATGGTGCAGATAGAGCGGAAGCAATTTGGCTTCGAGCAATGACATCGGCGTGCCTGCCCGGACGTTGTTCAATCCGAATTCGGAAAGCCCTATGCGGCGCACTTCCATTTCGTGGCGCAGCATGGCGACCGGGTCGTCGCCATTATCCCAGAGGCTCGCAAGCGGATGTGCTGCGCCCGGCGGTCGCGCATCTGCATCGCTGATGAACAACATTCCAGCGGCGACGCCCGCTTCAAGTACGCGTTCAAGCTCTGCCGCTTCGTTTGCGCCCGCCGCAAATTCCATGTAGCCATACTTGATGGCGAATTTATCATAAGCGCCGATGCCAACGGAGTAAGCATTCGATAAATCGAGCCTGTTGTTTTTTATCTCGACCATAGGCGCGGGATAATCCATCACGGATGCGCGCCCGTATGTGCTCGCTGCAAAATTGTGCGCAAGCCCGAGCGTGTGACCTACTTCGTGCGCGGACAACTGGCGAATGCGCGCAACCGACATCGCCGCCGAATCGGTCGAAGGGTCGAGGTCTGTCAGGTATTCGAGGTCGGGAGCCATGCCTAGCTCGCATTCGTCTTCGCCTTCGCCCTGATTGTTGTTCTTGAACGGCGCGATCAGGCCCGTTCCGATCAAATAGTCCTGTCTTATTCGGAGCGAGCCGAGCGTGACATTGCCTTTGAGAATCTCGCCCGTGCGCGGGTCTGTGACGCTGCTGCCATACGACCATCCGCGTGACGAACGATGCACCCAGTTGATCATGTTGTATCGCAGATCCATCGGGTCAGCGCCTTCGGGCAGAACTTTCACCTGGAATCCGTTCTTGAAACCGGCAGCCTCGAAAGCCTGATTCCACCACGACGCGCCTTCGACCAACGCGCTGCGAATCGGCTCAGGCGCGCCGTTATCAACATAGTAAATGATTGGCTTCACGGGTTCCGAAACGGCTGCGTTCGGGTCTTTCTTTTGAAGGCGGTGACGGCTTATCCATCTTTTTTCAATCGGATCAGTGATTGGCGAAGCGTAATCGTAAAACATGATGCCGTGAACGCCGACTCGCGGGTCGAGCCGTCGCGGTTTGTAACCGTCGTCAGGCAATTCGACTAACGAATGATGCTCGCGCACTGTGATGGACGCTGGCGAAGGCGTGACATCGCGCACAAGCGGCCCCGTATCGCCTTCGGATGAAAATGTAAGAATTGTTTCAATCTCTGTGTTCTTCGGAAAAGCTTTTGTGCGCGGCAGGTAAACGGCGCTGCGCGATTCATCGAAGCGATATTGCCCTTGTCTTGCCTGCCTGAGGCGCTCGATTACGCCGTGCGCGTCGCGGATAAAGAACGTCGTCGCATCAACCAGCACGCGGTCGCCTTCTGTGGCTTCGACCTTGAACCCCCACAGCACAGAGCGCGCGAACGATTCTTCGACCGCCCGGCGTTCGGCTGCGTCGTTTGAAAGCGCGCGGTAGCGATAGTTAGGCTCGATCATCAAAACCTTTGGCCCGATGCGCTCGAAATATGCGACTGCGGTTTTGCCCAACTGGCCTCGATCAAGCCCGACAGGGTTTGACCCAACGCCGGTCGGAAGCGAGATCTGATAGAGAAACTCTTTATTGAAGCGCGATATTTCCATAAGCAATTTGCCGCCAGCCGCGTCCCAGTAAATCGGAACAAAGCCGTCGAGTTTTTGAAGCCCAGCGGTTCGAGCCGTTATCGTTTTATCGGCAGATTTTTCCTGCGCAATGACGGGAAGCGCGGCAAGCGCGATAAGGAATGCGAACATCGAGCGTATAATCAAGCCTTTCATGACTGACCTCATCTGAAACGGAATTGGAATTGAAACCGGAATTGTGAGCCTGTTCCACTGTGCTCGCGTGAATGCTATTGTCCGCCCGCGAACAAGTCAAGTTGGTCAGGAGTTCGCCCCGGCGTATACTTATTGTGAACACGCTTGCGTTACAACCAATAGAGAGAGGGAAGATGAGCGATAATAAAGACAAACCGACCGAAGACCAATATCCTGAAAAACCTGCATCCGCTGATTACCTGCTTGACGACGAAATAGCCCGCCGCTGGAGCCCGCGCATCTTTGAAGAAGACCGTGAAATAGAGCGCGAAAAAATAATGACTCTGCTTGAAGCCGCTCGTTGGGCGCCGTCCTGCTTCAACGAGCAGCCGTGGCGTTATCTGGTCTTTGATGGAACAGACCCGGAAGCGATGGCGCGCGCGCGCTCGTGTCTGGTCGAAGGGAATGCGTGGGCGCTCAAAGCGCCTGTGCTGATGATTTCGATTGCGCGCGATAACTTTACGCGCAACGAAGAGCCTAACCGGACGGCGCAGCATGATGTCGGGCTTGCGAGCGAAAACCTTGTGCTCGAAGCCGTAGAGTTAGGACTTGTCGCACATCAGATGGCAGGCTTTCACGCCACGCTAGCGCGCGATGAGTTCAACATACCGGAAGGCTTCACCCTTCTTGCGATGATTGCAATCGGTTACCCTTATCGCGGCGACCTTGATGACCTGGATGAAAAGACCAAAGCGAAAGAACTAGCCGCTCGCTCGCGCAAGCCCGTCGGCGAAATCGCATTTGCCGGAACCTGGGACGCGCCTTATAAGAAATAAAGAGTCGTGTTCATTAGACCTCTTGCAAAGTAACATGCAGCCCCGTAGGGGCGACCTGTCTATAGCAGCGCAATGCAAAATGATTTCGTAGCTCCATAGGAGCGACCTCTGAATCAACAGGTCGCTCCTATGGAGCTACAGAAATATCTCTCTTACTGGTTCTATAGACAGGTCGCCCCTACGGGGCTGAGCAAACCCTTCTTAACAATTGATCATTACTTACTGAGTATTGGCAGGTAAGCTTTCCAGGGGCCGACCTCCGCGTCATATTGCCTGCACATGACTCTGGTGATTTGTGCGATGTGGCTCAGGTCATGAACAACCCATGTGGCGAGCAGTTGTTCCAGCCTCACCTGGCCCAAAGCCGGATGCGTCCCTTTCATATTCAATTTCTCTCTGTTCAGCTTCATCTGCCTGAGCGATTCGAGATTTTTTTGGCGCAAGAACTTGAACACCTCTAACAACTCGGCTGTTGATCTTCCTTTCGACTTTTCAAACATAGCGGTGCGGTTGAATGGATCAAAAGGGCGCGACTGGCCGTGCTCTAGAATTATTCTCGCGCGAGGAATCCAATCCTCCTCTTCTGCGTGAATCAGATGTCCCAGAACATCGAAGGGGCTCCAACTGTCTGCTCCTTCGTTATTCATAATCCAGTCGCCCGGCAAATCTCCGAGCAGGGATTGCAAAGTTCCAGGCGTTCGACCAAGTATCTCCATAGCTTCTTCAAGTTTGAACTCCATAACAAATGTGCTCCTTAATCGCATCTCAGCGCTTCCATCGGGTCTATTTTAGCCGCTCTGCGCGCAGGGATGTAGCTTGCCAGCAGCGCGACAACGGTCAACAACAGGACGATGCTCGCATAAATGACGGTATCGGTAGCAGACACCTGATAGAGTAAACTCTGAAGGAAGCGAGTCAAGCTGACTGCTACTGCCAGCCCCGCGCCGATGCCTGCAAACGTCAACTTCGCTCCATCGCCCAGCACCATTTTGATCACGTCCTTTTGCTCTGCGCCCATCGCCATGCGAATGCCAATCTCGTGCGTGCGCTGGGCGACGATGTAGGCCATCACACCATAAATCCCTACAGCCGAAAGCCCCGCCGCAAGCGCCGCAAACACAATCAGCAGCGACATGCTCAAACGACGCTGGGCGAGCGAGCCTGAAATCACTTCTTCCATAGTTTGAACCTGCGAAACAGGAATATCTTTGTCCAAAGATTTCAACTCGCTGCGAATCGAAGCGACGAGGCTTTGAGGATCGCTGCTTGTTCGCGCGACCAGAAAGACATTTCGCAGGGCAGCCGGGTAAGGGTTCTGAGAGTATGGAACATATATCGTCGGATTGGTCTCTGCGTCTAACCCCGTAAGCCTCACGTTTCCGACCACACCGACTATCTCGCGCCATCTCGTAGGGTCGGGAAAAATCTGTATGCGTTTGCCCACAGGGTCTTCGCCGGGAAAAAACCTGTCGGCCAGCATTTCGTTTATGATCATCGCATCGGGCGCGTCTTTCGAGTCTCGAATTGTGAAGTCGCGCCCTTTCAACAGTGGAATGGCCATAGTTCTGAAGTAATCATCCGTCACTGCTCGATAATCGGCATTCGGTTCAGTGCCCGGTTGGACGGGCTTTCCCTGAACGGTGAAGCCGGTCGAGGCGTTGAACCCAAGCATCGGAAGCCGTATTACGCTTGCGGCAGATTCAACGCCCGGCAGCGTCCTGACCTGCGCAACCAGTTTGTCGTAAAAGATCGCCTGCTGTTGCACGCCCGGATATCTGGATAAAGGCAGACCTACTCCCAACGTAATAACCCCTTTGGGATTGAAGCCCGGAGCTACGTTGCTGATCGAAAGAAAACTTCGGATCATCAGCCCCGCCACAACCAGCAGCACCATTGCTATCGCGACTTCGGACACGACCAGCGCGCTGAGTAACCGTTGATGAAGTATGCTTCCGGTCGAGCCTCTTCTTCCTTCTCTGAGCGCATCAGTGAGTTGCTTGCTGGATGATCGAAGCGCAGGCGCGAGTCCGAACACTGCGCCCGTAGCGAGCGACACGATTGCTGTGAAACCAAGCACGCGAAGATTGATGCCTATGCCTTCAACGCGCGGGATGCTTGAGGCGCTGATGCCTGTAAGAAACGGCACGCCCCACATTGCCAGCAACAATCCGAACATGCCGCCAAGCGCGCTCAACACAAGGCTCTCTGTGAGCAGTTGGCGAACAAGTTGCCATCGGCTTGCTCCGAGCGCGGCACGTATGGCGAACTCAGCGCGACGCGCAGCGGCTCGCGCAAGCAAAAGATTCGCTACGTTGGCGCACGCAATCAGCAACACGCAACCAACCGCAGACAACAAGACAATCAAGGCTGGCCGCACGCGCCCCACTATTTGTTCGTGCAAAGGGACGAGATAAATGCCCCAGCCGGTATTGGTCGCCGGATAGGCGGCGGCCACTCTACCCGCGATTGTCTCCATTTCTGCGAGGGCTTCGGCTGGCGAAACATCTTTCTTCAATCGCCCGATCACGCGCAGGAAGCGAGCGCCGCGAAGTATCTCGTTCGGCTGCGGAATGAATGGCACATAAAGATTTGTGTCCTGCGCTGGATAATGGATTCCTTTCGGTAAGACGCCCACCACCGTATAGCTTTTGCCATCTACATTCAACGCGCGACCGACAATCGCGGGGTCCGAGCCATAGCGTTGCTGCCATAAACTGTGGCTCAGTATGACGACAGGCTCTGCGCCCGCGAGTCCTTCCGATTCCAGAAAGTCGCGCCCGACCACTGGCTTGACTGCGAGCGCTGAAAACATGTTCACAGTCACGCGCGCCCCGCCTACCCGTTCAGGCTCGTCGCCGTCCGTTAGGTTGAATGCTTGAGAACGGCTTGCGGCAATTTCATCGAAGGTTTGGCTCTGCGCTTTCAAATCGTCGAAATCGGGCACAGAGGCCGGTTGCTGATCTGCGTTTGCCGACGAGTTGATTCCCCAGATCATCATCAACCTCTCCGGTTCTGTGTAAGCGAGCGGAGCCAGAAGCACCGCATCGACGACGCTGAAGATTGCAGTATTAGCGCCGATGCCCAGCGCCAGAGTCACGACCGCAACTGTGGTGAACAGCGGGCGCTTGAACAGCAATCGAATTGCGTAACGAACATCCTGCAACAGCAATTCCATCTTTCGACCTCCGCAGATTGATAACGGACGGGGCACTTGATGTAGATCGTAGCGGCTGGCGCGCAAACAATCCAATTCATTGTTTTCGCAGTTTTGATGAATTATACTCATAGCCCGGCTTGTAACAGGAAAGGAGCGCGAGCGATGAATCTGCGCCTTGAAGTTCGACATTTGAAACTGATAGCAGAGGTTGCAAAGGAAGGCGGCATTACAAAAGCGGCCACGAGGTTGCACCTCACGCAATCGGCGCTCTCTCACCAACTGCGCGACATCGAAGACAAGCTCGGCGCTCCGCTCTTTTTACGACTCAACAAAAAGATGTTATTGACGCAGGCGGGCGAGCGATTGTTGGCTTCTGCGCCGGTGGTGCTCGACGAATTGAAACGCGCCGAAGAAGACATTCGCCAGATAGCGCTGCACCGCGAAGGGATATTGCGCATCAGCACGCAATGCTACACCTGTTATCACTGGTTGCCTTCGGTGCTTGGGCCGTTTAATCAAAGCTTCCCGCGCGTGGAGGTGCGAATAGTTGTCGAAGCAACGCGCAGACCCGTTGAAGCTTTGCTCGATGGCCGACTTGATTTAGCCATTACAAGCACGCCTGTTCGCAACAGTAAATTGCTTTTGAAACCGCTCTTTCGTGATGAACTGGTTGTCATCACAAGCCCCGATCACAGGCTTGCTTCGCAGCCTTTCGCGAGCGCCAAAGATTTCGCGTCCGAGCACCTGCTGGTTTACGCAATCCCGAAAGAAGACCTGACGATTTTCCAAAAGGTGCTTGTTCCCGCAGGCGTTTCGCCTAAACACACGTCGCGCGTTGAATTGACCGAAGCGATAATCGAGATGGTAAAGGCAGGGCTTGGAATCGGCGTGATGGCGAGATGGGCGGTCGCGCCGCAGATCAAATCGGGCGCGCTCAAGGCGCTGCCTCTGACAAAGAGAGGCTTTCACAGGCAATGGTACGCAGCAATGCTAAGAAGGAAAACTATTCCGCCTTACCTTTTAAAGTTTTCTGAATTGATCGCCGATAATTCGATAAATAAATCACAGGGCCGTTTTTAACCGCGCAAAACAACGGCAATATTTCAAACATACAACTTGTATGTTACCCTACGACTGCTTTCTAAGGCTTCTCGGCAGGTTTCATAAAACGATCATGGGCTTGATGGTGGGAGATGAGCGCAAAGAAAAACATTCTGATTATTGACATAAATCATTGGGACCGGGAACAACTATCCAGAACAAACGTCCCGTGGGAAAGCAAATACAATCTTCTGCTTTACGAATACGAGTCTCGATGGCACCGACCGAGTTTCGACGCTCTGACCTACATCGAAGACACCATAAAAAAATTCAAGCGCGCCGAGCTTACGGGCATTGCAAGCTCAGGAGATTATCCCGGCTGTATACTTGCCGCAGCTATCGCCGCAGAGTTGGGCTTTCCCGCTCCGACTGCCGAAAGCGTTTTGACGTGTTCGCACAAATACTACTCTCGCCTCGCGCAACGAGAGGCAGCGCCCAAAGCCGCGCCGCGCTCGTTTCTGATCAATCCCGGTAAGATTAAAAAAGAAGATATAACATTGGACTTTCCGCTCTTTATCAAGCCCGTGAAATCATGGTCATCGGTTCTTGCGCGACGTGTGGATAGCTTCGACGAGATGAAATCGTTTTTGTCGCAGCCCACGGTGCGGAGATTCAAAACGCGATACTTGCGCTCGTTCAACAGGCTCGTCGAACGGTATACGAAATTCGAATCCAACGGCGGCTGTTTTCTTGCAGAGCAATTGATGAAAGGCCATCAGGTTACAGTCGAAGGATTCGTCTTTCGCGGCGACGCGCAAGTCTTTGCCGTAGTGGATTCGATAATGTATCCGGGGACGATCAGCTTCGAGCGGTTCGAATATCCGTCCTCGCTTCCCGAAAGCGTTCAACGAAGAATGGCCTGCATCGCAAAAAAAGTTCTGCGTCGCATAGGCTATGATAATGGCATGTTCAACATCGAGATGTTTTATGATTCGCAGAAAGACTTGATACAGATCGTCGAGATAAACCCGCGAATGGTCGGCCAGTTTGCCGATCTGGTGGAGAAAGTCAACGGGACAAATACCTATGAGATAATGCTTGCGCTTGCAGCAGGCGAGCGGCCCGTCGTTAAGAAGCGCAAAGGCAAATTCAAAGTCGCGGCCAGTTTTGTGCTACGCTGTTTTGAAGACAAAAGGGTTGTGCGCTTGCCCGACCGGAACCAGATAAACAAGCTCAAGCGGCTACTGCCGGAAACGCTGGTGCATTTATTCTATGAAGAAGGCGAGCGGATGTCGGATTACGAACACATGGACGATGTTGAAAGCTACTCTTACGCGATGATAAACATGGGCGCGCAAGATAGAAGCTCTTTGCTGGCCGCGTTCGATCAAGCCAAAAAGCATCTCACGTTTTCGTTCGCCGACATTAATTGATGATTCGATAATCGGAACCCTAATCAGAAATGAGTGAGAATCAATCGCACCTCAACATAAGAACGGTTTGCGTCACAAGGTACGTTACGCCGCTGCGTGAAGGCGGCTCTTTGCCTGCCATTGTCGAAGCAGACGACGATGGTTTGTATGTGCTCAAATTTCGCGGCGCGGGCCAGGGCGTCAAAGCTCTGATCGCCGAGTTGATAGCCGGTGAGACGGCGCGCGCGCTCGGTTTGCTTGTTCCTGAAATAGTCTTCGCTCAACTGGACTTGGATTTAAGCAAAACCGAACCTGACCCGGAGATTCAGGATTTGCTCAAGGCAAGCGCGGGCCTTAACCTTGCGCTGGATTATCTGCCCGGCTCGATAACATTTGACCCTGTAGTTGAAAAAATCGATTCGCGACTGGCTTCCGAAATTGTCTGGTTCGACGCTTTCGTCACGAACGTTGATCGGACGCCGCGCAATTCTAACATGCTCGTCTGGCATAAGAGGCTCTGGCTCATTGATCACGGCGCAGCGCTTTTCTTTCATCACAACTGGCAAAATTACGAAGAGCACATACGGCGTCCATTTACTCACATTAAAGATCACGTTTTGCTGCCCGGAGCCTCTGAGCTTGAAGCTGTGACGGCAGATTTCACGCCGCTGCTTTCGCGGGAGAAAATAGAAAACATAGCTGCTCTAATACCCGACGAATGGTTAGCGGGCGAGCCGGGCTTCGACTCGATTGCTGCGCATCGCGCGGCCTATTCCGGTTTTTTGGAACGCAGGCTCGCACTGTCTCAAGTGTTTGTAGAGGAGGCGCAGAGTGCTCGAAAAAAGCTCGTTTAGTTATGCGCTGATACGCCTCGTTCCGCGTGTGGAGCGCGAAGAATTTATCAACGTCGGGGTGATCGTCTACTGCCCTGCGCGAAGGTTTTTGAAGGCCCTTATGGAACTCGATGCCGCGAGGTTGGCAGCCGTCGCGCCCGACTTGAGCGTGGAAGAAATCGAGCCGCACCTCGAAGCTATTCAAGTGATATGTCGCGGTGGAGCCGAAGCCGGAGCCATCGGGAGCCTTTCGCTTTCTGCGCGCTTTCACTGGCTGACGGCCCCGCGCAGCACGGTTATTCAAACATCAATGGTTCATACGGGAATGTGCGATGATCCTGAAACGGTTCTTTCTGATTTGCTGAATAAGATGGTCAGAATACGACACGCACAAAGCGATTGATGAGATGCCAGTTATTACGATGTTGTTTTCATTCTTGCAGTAGAATCTTTCGCCGCGCGTTCCAGCACGGACTTGAGTCGTGGAAAGCTCAACCCTTCACCTTGCCAACGGTATTCACGCAGTCCGTCAATCGCAGTCCATGTTGCGTGATAACGATTGAACGCGTCGTCATTTTTATCGCCCCAACTGCCGTCAGCGTTTTGCTCAGACAATAAAAAATCGATACCTGCGCGAATCAGCGGATCATTGTCCGTGAGCCCGAACGATTGCAGCGCGTCTAAGAATTCTCCCAGCATGTCTGCGTCTTTGAGCGCAATCGCCTCTTGCTGATTTGCCTTCAAGAACTCGAACTCGTCGGCCAGCCAAACAGGCGAAAGGTTATAAACGCCATAACCGTTCAACGTATAAACAACATGCGTAACGGCGTAAACCGAATCGTTGAAGTCCTCGTTTTTTCCGTTCTCCCTTCCTCGATATGGACGCATGACGGGCAGCCATTTGATTACATCGGCGAGGCGCGCCCCCAGCCTTGCGCCGTATCGGTCGCCAGCAAAACTTCTCGCCAGCGCGACGCACCAGACCGAATAACGACTCTCCATGCAAAGCGGTTTACGGCAACTCGCGCATACGGTTTGCCCGCGCGAATTGCTTTCGCCGCAGTCGCAATATTTAGGCACATCGCTGGGCGGCGGCTCGGTTGAAGGGTCGAATGAGAAATAATCTTTCGCAGAAAATCGGCGAGCCGCGCGGCAAATCCCGGATTTGAACGCCGCATTGCGCACGCCTAATCCGTCCGCAGCGCTGCTGCCGAAAACCATGTGCGCAACTGTGTCCGCATCCATTTCCGATGGGAGCGCAGAATAATCGCGCCGCCACTGTCGCGCACGCTCTCTGCCCATCTTGCGCGCAGTCGCGCGCAGCCGCCCATCCTGCGCCGTCTGCGCGATTATGTTGAAGAAGAGAAGCAAGTCGTGACCGTAATCGTCGAAGATTTGCGCGTCTGAAGCCACGCGATAGATGAAATCCATCCCGCGCTCAATCGCTCGTCGTCGCTCTGCGATTCTGTATTTTTTCATACTATATAAATGATGAAGCGCAACCCTGAGGATTGCGCTTCTCTCGTCAATTCACAGTCTCGGTTTCATCAAAGCTTCCATTTGGTTTCGGCTATTTTCAGCTTCCACGATGCCAGAGGCGAACCCGGCTCGTTTACGTTCAACCGGCTGGCATAATACCAGAGGTTCTTTGTGAACGTTCCGTTCGGCACGGTCGTGAATCGCTGCTGCAAATAATACGGCGGTATTGATTGATAGTAGAGCCGAACCATGACGGTTACAGCTTTTGATCTATTGCCGCCCAGATTCACGCTGTACATCAATTCGTCCGAGCCGCTGCCGTTGAAGTAAGTTTCGCCGACCGGACGCTCATCTCCGCCGTTTGGCTTCGTGACGTTGGCATCGGGGCCGTCGCGCTTCCACCCCTGCGGCATCAATCGCGTGTCTTTGACTTCGTAGGCAAGACTGAAAAAGCTTGTCGTGAAAACGCCGTTCACAACTTTGTCCTTGAACAGTTCTTCGTATATCTGCACCTGACTGCCCTGATTGATGCGGCTGTAATACGGCTGATACATCTGCTTGCCGTCAGTGCCTACGTTGAAAAATTCCGTGGGTAGCACATT
>DATEKX010000578.1:0-2891 GCA_035277165.1 Blastocatellia bacterium
TCCATCCGTCGCCGTAAGGATCGGTGTTTACACGCTCAGGCTCATCATTGAGGCTGTCGTTTACTTCGACCACAGAGCCGCTCAAAGGCATATAAATTTCGCTCACAGCCTTGACGCTTTCGACGGAGCCGAACGGCTCGCTCGCTTCAAACTTATCGCCTGCTTTCGGCAGTTCAACGTATACAACATCGCCAAGCTGCCTTTGCGCGTGGTCGGTGATGCCCACGGTCGCCACGTCTCCCTGAACGCGGATCCATTCGTGGTCTTTGGTATAGTTAAGGTCTTCTGGGGTATTTGCCATCTTTTCTCTCCGTCAAAAAAGTTTCGCGCCCTGAATCTCGATTTCTAACTTGGAAGCTTGCAATTCAAAACTCATGATCTGGAACTATGAGAATTATTTCTCTCGTTTATAAAAAGGCGTTTCAACTACGCGCGCAGGGATGTTGCGTCCTCGCACGACTATGGAAAATTCTGTGCCCACCGCCGTATGCTCGATTGGCAGGTAAACCGTACCTATGTTTTTCTTGAGATAAGGCGCAGGGCTGCCCGATGCCACGATGCTTACTTGCGTGCCGTTTATAACGACCGGATAGCCGTCGCGCGCTGGCGCTTTGTCGAGCACTTCAAAGCCGACAAGCTTGCGTTTCAAGCCTTCGGCCTTTTGTTGCACAAGCACGTCGCGCCCGATGAAATTCCCTTTTGCGAGTTTCACTACCCACCCAAGCCCCGCTTCAAGCGGCGTAGTGGTCTGATCCATGTCGTTGCCGTATAAACGAAATGTGGCTTCGAGCCTGAGCGTGTTGCGCGCAGCAAGCCCACACGGGATAAGCCCTTGCTCGTGGCCCGTGATCAGCAGGCGATTCCATAGATGGAGCGCGTGGCTTTCATCACAGAGAATCTCGAATCCGTCTTCGCCCGTGTATCCTGTGCGCGACACGCGGCACTGTATGCCGTCAACCCCTATGCGCTGCGACCAGTAATAAGGTATTCGGTCGAGCATATGATCCGAAAGGTCTTGGAGTATACGCTCGCTTCGCGGCCCTTGAATCGCAATCAGCGCGTAGGCCGCGCTCGTATCGTGCAATTCGACGTTGAAAGATGCAGCGTGACGCTTGATCCAATCATAGTCGGTATCTATACCCGAAGCGTTGACGACGAGCAGGAAATATTCCGAGTTGATGCGATAGACAAGCAGGTCATCAACGATTCCGCCGACTTCATTCGTCAGAGTCGAATACTGAACCTGATTGTCATCAAGCTTTGACGCGTCGTTAGTAGTGACCATCTGAACCAGAGCGAGCGCATCGTGGCCTGTCACTTCGATTTCGCCCATGTGCGAAACATCGAAAAGCCCCGCCGCCTGGCGCACGGCCATGTGCTCGGGTATAGGGCCTGTATACTGGACAGGCATTTCCCACCCTGCGAAATCAACCATTCGCGCGCCGAGTGAAACGTGTGAATTGTAAAGCGGAGTACGCTTGAGCATCGAGGTTCCTTTTCAAAAATACTTCATTATCGAGATTAGCTAGACTCACAAGAACTGGCAAGCTAACACACGCATTTTTGCCCAGTCAAGCTTTCGCCTGAGCGCAGTTTCTTTGCCTGCTGCCTGCTTGCGCACGCTCATTCGTTATGGGAAACTTTCAAACTTCGAGTCGCGCGAGGTTTTTGCGTAAAGCTCGTTGAACACGGTGAAATCAGATGCACACTCTGAGCCAACTGGCTGAAATCATAAAAGCTGAATTGATTGGCGACCCGCAGGCAATCATACGACGGGCGCAGTCTTTTCAACTGGCCGAAGAAGGCGACGTGACATTCGCCGCTGACGCCACGTACCGCTCGCGAGTGAACGAATCCCGCGCAACAGCCATCATCGTGGCGTCTGCGGTAGAAAACTCGAACCGCAATCTGCTCATCTGCAAAAATCCTAAACTCGCATTCGCGCGCGCCCTCGAAGCCCTTCACGGCGTTCGGTATCAGCCCTCAGGCGTGAGCGATGATTTTATAGTTGGCGAAGCAACGACGCTCGGCGAAGACCTGTCAATCCACCCGCGCGTCACCATTGGCCGCAATTCGGTCATCGGCCACCGCGTGACTCTTCATCCGGGAGTCGTTATCGGCGACGACTGCAGTGTAGGCGACGACACTGTGATTTATGCAAACGTGACGATCTATTCAAACACAGAGATCGGCAATCGAGTAATCATTCACGCGGGAACCGTGATCGGAGCAGACGGCTTCGGGTTCGTGCCTGATGAAGAAGGCCGTCAGGTGAAGCTGTTGCAACTCGGTCGCGTGCGCATCGAAGATGATTGCGAGATAGGATCGAATTGCGCTATTGATCGAGGCGGCTTTGGCGACACAGTGCTCAGGCGCGGCGTGAAGCTCGACAACTTGATTCAGATTGGCCACAACTGCGACATAGGCGAAGACACTGTGATTGCTGCGCTCGCAGGTTTTTCGGGCGGCACTCGCACAGGGCAGCGTTGCGTGATCGCAGGACAGGTCGGCACGAACCAGCACATAACCATAGGCGATAGAGTCACAGTTACGGGGCAGGCCGGTGTGACTAAAAACGTTCGCGCGGGCGCAGTCGTGGCGGGCACGCCCATTCAAGACTACAATGCCTGGCGTCGCTCGCAGGTGTTATACTCAAGGTTGCCGGAACTCGCAGAGCGCGTAAAAGAGTTGGAAAGAATTATCCGAGATGCGGGTCTTGATGCTGAAAAAGAGTAAGCAGTGCTGTCGTTCTAGCTCCGTAGGAGCGACCTGTCTATAGTAGTGCGATGCAAAATAATTCTGTAGCTCCGTAGGAGCGACCTGTTTAATTTGGAGGTCGCTCCTACGGAGCTACAGAAACTTCTCTCTTAAGAGTTCTATAGACAGGTCGC
>DATEKX010000579.1:0-5134 GCA_035277165.1 Blastocatellia bacterium
AAAAACCCGTGCAGGTGAAAAAGAAAAAAGAGAAGCCTGTCGTAGAACCGACCCTGCCCGTTGGCCCGATGATGGTGGAACTGACAAAGCAGGTTGACGACATCACAAGTTTTATAGACAGCGAAGGGCGTCGCGGATTGCTTGCGGCGACGATGGATGGGTTGTATCGAACGATGGATGAGTCGCGTGGGTGGGAAAAAGTGACGCTCGCGGGCTACGAGTGGAACGGGCGCGTTTATTCCGTTTCGACTCACAAGGACACGCCCAAGAGAATCTTCGTCGGCACAAAGCAGGGGCTATACATTTCAGATGACGGCGGCGCGGTCTGGCAGCACGTTGATCGCGGGCCGAGCGATATGTCTGTCAAAGCGATAGCGCAAGACCCGCGCGATGCGCAGACAGTTATGCTGGGCACCAATCAGTTCATATTCCGCTCGACCAACAACGGGCGCACGTGGGTTCGCAGAGGCGGCGGGTTGCCGTCGGGCGATTTCACATCGGTCGTCTTCAATCCTCTCAATCCTGATGAAGTGATGGTAGCCGAATATTCCAAAGGCGGAATCTATCGCTCGACCGACAAGGGGTATTCATGGGAGCGGCTCGATTCAATCGGAGGCTCGGAGCTTCCAACGAATCGCGTCTGGACTATTACGTTTGATCCTTTTGAACGAAACCGCGTGTACGCGGGCAGTTTTTCAAGCGGCGTCTACGTTCTGACATTCCAAAGGGGAGCGAGAAACAGTTCACAGTAGCCGGTGAACTGATCACTGACTTATGAAGATACACGAATATCAAGGCAAACAACTTCTGGCAAAATATGGTGTGACGGTTCCGCGCGGCGTGGTCGTCACCGACGCAGAGCAGGTGCGCGCAGCCGTCGAGCAACTGGGGCTGCCCGTAGTGGTGAAGGCGCAGATTCACGCGGGCGGGCGAGGCAAAGGCGGCGGCGTGAAGCTTGCCCGCTCGGCAGATGAAGCGGTTGAGATCGCGCGAAATATGATCGGCATGAATCTGGTCACTCATCAGACCGGCCCCGAAGGGCGAATAGTGCGGACGCTTCTGATCGAAGAAGGATTGAAGATCAAGCAGGAGTTTTATCTCGGCATAGTGTTAGACCGAGCGATTTCGCGGCTGGTCTTTATGGCTTCGTCGGCGGGCGGCATGGACATTGAAGAGGTCGCGGCGCACGAGCCTGAAAAGATTTTGAAAGAAGCGATTGATCCGGCTGTCGGCCTTCAGGCTTTCCAGGCGCGAAAGCTGGCATTCGGGATAGGGCTTCCGAAAGAGACAGTAAACAAAGCCGTGAAATTCATGACATCGCTCTATCGCGCTTATGTTGAATCGGACGCATCGCTTGCAGAGATCAATCCGTTCCTGCTGACGGAAGACGGCGAATTATACGCGCTCGACGCGAAGCTGAACTTCGACGATAACACGATGTTCCGCCACAAGGACTACGCAGAGCTTCGAGATTTGAACGAAGAAGAGCCGCTTGAAATCGAAGCGTCGAAGCACGATTTGAATTACATAAAGCTTGACGGCACGATTGGCTGCATGGTGAACGGCGCAGGATTGGCGATGGCGACGATGGACATCATAAAGCTTGCGGGCGGCGAGCCTGCTAACTTTCTGGACGTAGGCGGCGGAGCGTCGCAAGCGCGAGTCGAAAACGCTTTCAACATCCTGTTGTCGGATCAGAATGTGAAAGCAGTGTTGATAAATATTTTCGGCGGCATCGTGCGAACAGACATGGTCGCGTCAGGCGTGGTAGCGGCTGCGCGCAACATCGGCGTGCAAGTGCCTGTAGTCGTGCGACTGGAAGGAACGAACGTCGAAAAAGGGCGCGAAGTGATCGAGCAATCCGGCTTAGGATTTGTCACTGCGTCAGGCATGAAAGACGCTGCGGAAAAAGTCGTCGCGCTCGCTCGCGGATAAAAAAGCGCAGGTCTCGATTATGGGGCCTGCGCTACTACTTCATAAAAACCACAAATCATCACGTCGGCTCGTAACTCATCCCCAGAGTGATAATTTTTTGCAACAGGGCTTCGTATTTCACACCCGCGTGCTCTGCGGAGTCCGCGAAATCCTCTTTGCGAGCGATCTGCGGATTGGCATTGGCTTCAATCAAATAGATGCGCCCCGATTCGGTCAAACGATAATCGAGCCTCGCGTAACCAGTCAGGTTGAGGATGCGATAAATGCGTTTTGACAACTGCTCGAATTGCGTTTGAAGCTCCACTGTAAGACGGGCGGCCTGAGTAACGAGGCCGACTCGCCTCTGATAAGCCGGGTCCCACTTGGCTCTATCTGTCGCGATGTTTTGCGCGCCATCGGGTAAATCCTTCATCAAGAGTTCCCACGGCGGATACGCCTGCAATTTCTGATTGCCGATGACACCGACATAAATCTCGCGGCCCTCGATGAACTGTTCTGCAATCGCATGCGAACCCGTCTGGCGATAAATGAACTGCACGCGCTCGGCCAGTTTTTCATCATCGCGAACTATTGAGGCTTGAGATATGCCGACCGATCCTTCGTCAATTACCGACTTAACAAACAACGGGAAGGTCAAACGGTTTGGTCGCCGGATTTTGCGATTAGGCGAGAAAACAGCGAAGCGCGGCACAGCGATGCGGTGATAGGCAAGTATCTTTTTCGTCAGCGCCTTGTCATGTGACAAGGTCAGCCCGCGCGGGTTGCAGCCCGTATATTTTTGTTTCTTTAATTCCAGATAGCTGACCATGTGCTGGTCAAACAGCGGGTAGCCGTCGAACTCTTCGAGCAGATTGAACGCGACGTGAGGTTTGTACTCTTCGATAGCCGCTCGGATCACTCCAAGCTCGCTTCGGACTCCGACGGGCCATACTTCGTGCCCGATGCTTTTGAGTGCGGAAACGACATCGTACTCCGTCTTCATAAGCTCCACATCTTTCTCGCTGTACCCTTCAAACGAGTCAGGCGGAACTAAATCTTCGCGGACAAGCACGATCACTCGAAGTTTTCTTTTTGTTTTAAAACTCATAATGCAATCCTGTGATAACCTGCTTGCAGTACGCTCATCGTCTGAACTGTAAGCATAACAATGACCTTCTGTTTAGCGACCTGTTCCGGGATGGCTACGGACAATTTTAATTCCTTCGAACGATCAACCATTTGTTTTATCAACTGGTCTACGGCGTAGTGATGAACGCCTGTTCCTTCGGCCACGACGTGGCGCAACTCGCGGCGTATGCGGCGCAGGAAACTCGCCGCCGTTTGACCTGACGCGTTATGCGGGTCATCGGAAAAGATGCGCCTGAGATCGCGGTCGTAATTGGCAGGCCAGTCGAAAGCGTAATATTCTCGCTTGTGCTTGTAGTGCTCTCGCAACGTTATCCTGATTCCCGCGAGTGTTTCTACCTTGCGGCGCGCGCTGTTTTTGGCAGGCGACCCGGCAATTTCATGCATTAGTTGATCTACGTATTCAAGCTTGCGGAGCGCGGGCCAATCTTTGTAACGCCTGCGCCATCGCGAGCCGGGAGCCAGCCAGACGGCAAACGTCTCGGCGAAATCTTCTGCAGGGTGCGCCTGCGCATACCACGCGTTGAGGTGCAAGACGTAATTGCGGCTGTCGGGAGTTGGCTTGTAAGAATCCGGGTAATGTTTGGTGAACGAGCCGAAGAGTCTTCTGTAGCGCGGCTTGAGATGAAGCCCGAACGCGTTGTCTATGGCATGGCCCGTCTCGTGGCGCATTATGCGCAGGCACTCGCGCTCGGTGCCGCCTTCGACTTCAAGCATCTGCTGGCGTTCAAGCTTCATCAAGCGCGGATGTGTGAGATAAAAAGGGATAGCGAACCCCGGCACATCATCAGGTGTGAACCATTCTTCCGAAAGCCAGACGTGAGGCTTGAACCTGATGCCGCGCGTGTCGAGTTCTTCATAGAGCCTGTGGATTCGTCCGACGAGTGGCGTGTCTTCGATGCTCACAGGCAGATCACAAACGCGCATATCGAGCAGTCGCTCGTCCGTTATACGATGCCAATTAATAGCGGGAACCACTTGCCGGAATACCCCATAACCTTTTCTGTTCTGCTCAAGCGCCCACTTTGTTTATTATAACTCAAAGCGATTCACGAAAGCGCGCGATGAGACAGCTAAGCAGAGGCTATCGGTTAAATCAGACTATCAAATCCGCTTCGTAGCATCTACGGCAAACTCTTGCCTAAAGCTTTGTCTCGCCAGCGGCGAACACTCATCACGTCGAGGCGCTCGCCCACAAAGACTATTTGCTTCACTGGTTTCTTGCCGCCGTCGCTTTCGCGTTTCAGGTAGTCGCGAATTTCCATCCAGCGAACTTCGCCTTTGGAATTCCCGATAACGAGAAACACAGGATACGCTTGGTTCATCCAGTAGGACACGTGGTCTTCATTATGGATTTCGAAAATTTCGACCCCATCGCTCTTCCGTTTGTAGAGGTGCGTATCGCCGGACTTCAATTGCAGGTAGAGTTTCTTGGCCGTAGGCTTGCCTTCATCGTCCTTGAACTCGATCTCCATATCCAGGCCATATCGCTTGGCTGAATACTCCTCGATGATTTGCCCCGCGAGCGCTACTGTTGAGATCACATCGCCGACTAGGGCGCGATCTTTGCTTTCGTTGTCGAGCACAAGATCGGATTCTTGCTGAAGTTGGCGAACACGCTCTTTAATTTCCGGACTGGCGAAGCATTGCTCCAGATCATCCCACAGCGGCACGCGTTTCTCGCACTTCGAACAGATAATCGTCGGGGCTTCCGGCTTACTGATCAGAGCTTTGATCTTTCCGGCCATGCCCGCTTCCGCCGGGCAATTTTCCAGCCAAGCATCCAGTCGCTCCATGGCCACTTCTCGGTTTCCGACCGGCGTGCCGCAGTGCGGGCATACATAGTGCCGCAGCCGTACAACATCTCTTCCATTTTTCAACAGGTGCTCATGGACATACCGGCTGAAGATGATCTTCTCTTCCGTCGTGATTGCAGACTCGAAATATACTTCCAATTCTCCCGCGCCTTCCGCTTTGCGTGTCAACTTTACGCCAAGCTGTTTTCCGAGGATTGTCTTGAAATCGGCGGCGTAGCGCCAAAGTTCGTCCTGCGTAAAAGGCCCGGTATGATGCA
>DATEKX010000580.1:0-4423 GCA_035277165.1 Blastocatellia bacterium
TTAAACTTTGGTTTTGCTTTCATAACAAAATTCTCATCGGAGGTGTAGAACAATGTCTAAACGCTGCGAAGTATGCGGCAAGGGGCCGCAATTCGGTCACCGTGTGAGCCATGCTAACAATCGTACCAACCGAAGGTTCGAGCCGAACCTTCAAGCCGTCCGCGCCCTTGTCAGCGGTCGCGCTCAACGCATTCGCGTTTGCACGCGCTGTCTTAAGGCTGGCAAGATCGTCAAAGCCGCTTGATAAGCTGTTGTTTCGGATTTTGGATTCTCGTTTTTTAGAATCTGAAATCCCAAACATAGGCAACCCTCTCGCCGCGAAAAATCTAATCGAATCCTAAATCCATCAAAGCAATCGCGTCTATTTCCACGCGCACGTCGCGAGGCAGGCGCGCGACTTCGACGGTTGATCTCGCGGGCGGAGCGTCGCCGAAAAAGCGACCATAAACTTCGTTCATATCTGCGAAATCGTTCAGATCAGCCAGAAAAACAGTGGTCTTGACGACGCGGTCAAACGAGCTTCCTGCGGCCTCAAGCACAGCTTTCAAATTATTCATCACGCGCTCGGTCTGCTCGCGCACGCCGCCTTCGATTATCTGCATGGTCTGTGGGTCTAAAGGTATCTGGCCCGAAGCGAAAACCAACCCGTTGGCCTTGATGGCCTGCGAATACGGGCCTATCGCTTTTGGCGCATTATCTGTCTGAACACGATCCTTCATCCTTGTCTGGCTCCACAGGTATGAATATTTTATCTCGCTGAAATTGCAAATTATCTCAGATGCGAGGGATGTTGTCCACCGGGAGGGAAACGATGAATGCTGAATTATGAGCGATGAATTCTGTTGTGATGCTTCCCGTTCATCATTCAGCATTCATAATTCATCGTTTACGCTTGTGCTGGCTCGCCGCTGATGCGCTCAACATCCATAACGCCTTTCACGCTTTTGAGCGCGCCCGTGATTCTTTCAAGGTGCTTGAGATCGAAAATTTCTGCCGTGAGCACCAACTGGCCGCGCCCTTCATCATCGAGCGAAGCGCGTATGTCGCGTATGTTCGTGCCCACACCCGCAATGGCTTGCGTCACATCGGCCACCATGCCCGGGCGGTCTTCCGTCATCAAGCGCATCGTTATGGGATAGGCCGCAGGATTTGCCCCGTCTGACTTCATCCATTCGACTTCGATGATGCGCTCAGGATTCACAAGCAGGCTCGGCATATTGGGGCAGCGAGTAGAATGCACCGCGACTCCTTTGCCGCGTGTGATATAGCCGATGATTTCTTCGCCTCGAATCGGGTTACAGCATCGAGCGCGATAGACCATTATGTCATCAATCCCTTTGACGACGATGCGGTCTTGCAGTCCAAGCGCGCGCTTGACTACCTGCTTGAATGTCGGTCGTTTCTCCTGCTCAAGTTCCGCCACGCGGTCAGGCGGCAGCAACTTCGCAATCACGTTGCGCGGAAGCGTCTTGCCGTAGCCGATTGATGCGAGCAAATCTTCCGATCTTGCGCAGCCGTACTCGGGGGCGATCCGATCAAGCTCACCGTTCGACAGTAGCTTCTTAGCATTGAGGCGAAATCGGTCGGCCTCTTTTTCAAACAGCTTTTTGCCGAGGTCAATGGCCGTAGCCCTCTCGCTTTCGGCCAGGTAGTGGCGAATCTTCGACCGTGCGCGCGATGTCTTTACGAAATTCATCCAGTCGTGAGACGGATGCGAATTGGGCGAAGTCATTATCTCGACCACATCGCCATTGCGCAGTTGATACCGGAGCGGCACGATTCGCCCGTTGACCTTCGCGCCGTTGCAGTTCAGACCTACCTGCGTGTGAATACTAAAGGCGAAATCAATTGGCGTGGCTCCGCGCGGAAGCTCTATCACCTTGCCTTTAGGCGTAAAACAATAGACCTCCTTCGGATAAAGATCGAGTTTGAGAGAGTCCAGAAACTCGCGCGAATCTTTAACCTCCTGCTGCCACTCGACCAGTCGCTTCAGCCACACGAACGCTTCGTCTTCGTCCGTGTGCGTGCCGCGGCGGCCTTCTTTATATTTCCAGTGCGCTGCGATGCCTTCTTCGGCAATCGAATGCATATCCTGTGTGCGAATCTGCACCTCGAAAGGCTGGCCGCCATCGCCTACGACGGATGTGTGGAGCGATTGATAGAAGTTCTCGCGCGGAATCGCTATCCAGTCCTTGAACCTCGTAGGGATGGGTTTCCACGCGGCGTGAATTACGCCCAGCACTCCGTAGCAATCTTTGACCGATTCAGTGATGATGCGTATGGCTACCAGATCGTAAACCTGATCTATGGTTATATGTTGTCGTTTGAGCTTTTGATAAATCGAAAACAGTCGCTTGATACGTCCTTCGAGATGAACTATGTGAATGCCCGATTCAGTAGCCAACTCGATAATGTGCTGCTTGACGTCTTCGAGGAATGCTTCCATTCGTGCGCGGCGGCTTTCGACCAGTTCTTTGAGTTTTTGATACTCTTCAGGCTCAATATATCTGAAGGCCAGGTCTTCGAGTTCGCCACGCACGCGGCTCATGCCGAGACGGTGAGCGATGGGCGCGTAAACGTCCATTGTCTCTTGCGCGATGCGGCGGCGTTTTTCGCCCGGCAGGAATTCGAGCGTGCGCATGTTATGAAGCCTGTCGGCCAACTTGACCAACACTACTCGCACGTCATCAACCATCGCCAGCAGCATCTTGCGCATGTTGAGCGCCTGGCGTTCTTGAGAAGATGCGTGATCGAGCTTCGATATTTTCGTCAGCCCGTCTACGAGGTGCGCGATTTCGGGGCCGAAATACTCTTCAATATCTTCGACCGAAGTCTCCGTATCTTCGACTATGTCGTGAAGCAGGCCTGTGGCGACGCAGACAGGGTCGAGTTTGAGTTCAGCCAGAATATTTGCCACTTCGAGCGGGTGAACCAGATAAGGCTCGCCGCTCTTGCGAACCTGACCTTTATGCTCGCGAGCCGAAAACAGGTATGCGCGACGCAGAAGGTCTTCGTTCATACTGGGATGGTTCTGGCGAACCTTTTCAACTATAGTCTCAAACCGAATCATACGTTGCTCAAATCCGCGTGCCTGAGTGAAATTTGTGCCTGAATAAAAAAGGTGACAACCCTTTCCGGTTGTCACCTTTAATTCTAACACACTTGAGAAATCTAGTTCACTTCGCAGCGCCTGATTGCTGCTGCTCGGCTTCCGCTTGTTTGCGTTTCTCGTACAAACTCTTGGTCTTTTCGTCGGCGGACTTTATCTCTGCCGCAAGCGCGGTCTTTCGCGCAGGGTCGGTCGTTATATAGCTCTCCTGCAACAAGGTGAGCTTTTTGTAAGACCAGGCATCCGCGTATTCAGGGTCTTGCTCTACGGCTTTGTTCAGATACTCAAGAGCCTTCTGTATATTGGGCCTCATCTGGTCGGCTCTTTCCTGAGGTATCGGTTGCTTTAACGTGGCATCGTAATTGATAGCGTACCGGCTCAAATTATACGCTTCCTGCCAGTAACCCTGACCGATGGTGTAGTAGACGGCAGCTTTCGTATGCTCGGTAGCTCCCGGAAGAGTGGCCCGCTGAAGCAAGGTATCGTGTTGCTGCTTCTTGTATTCTTCGGCCTTCGCTTTGTCGCCTTTTTCAACAGCCGATTTGTGCAGCTTGTCGTAAACGTCGGCCTTGAAGGCGAGCGCAGTATCTACAACCTTATCATTGCCCTTATTTTTGTCAGCAACTTCCTGGTAGGCGTCCAGTGTTTTGTTGGCCAATTCGTCGCCGCGTTTCTGATCGTATTGTTGATAAATCGCGCGAGCGCGGAACAATCCCGCGTTGGCCAGATCAGGGCTTAACTGGAGCGCGTGCGAGAATTTCTCTTCGGCAAGGTCATAACGTCCTTTGTTGAATTCGCGCACTCCGTCGTTAAGGCTGTTTTTCGCGCGCAGCTTATTGATGACTCCGCAGCCCGGCGTTGCAACAGTCAACGCAAGCAGCACCAGCACGAGCGCAAGTTTATGATTTCGATTCACGGGTAGTTACCTCCTGCTTTACTGTAAGAAGTCTATCTGAAGCCCAATGGGCGCAGCGCCTGCCCCTTTTACCGCATCTATCACCGAGACGATGTCTCCGTAACGTTTGTCTTTCGGGGCTTTGATGAAGACCGTCTTGTCGGCTTCGGGGTTGGATGCGAGCCGCTGGTCAATGATTGCCTTGAGCGCGTTCTGCAGTTCTATTAACTGCATAGGTCTGTTGTTTAACAAGACCTGCTGCTCCGGCCCGCTGCCTTCGCGCTTCACCTCGATGACAAGCAATGTCTCATTCGGCGCTGGAGGATCAGCGGTGTCCTGAGGCTTCTGAGGGATTTGCGATTCGAACTTAGCTTCCTTCTGCGGCTGAATGACCATGAAGATGATCAGCAGCACCAGCA
>DATEKX010000581.1:0-3384 GCA_035277165.1 Blastocatellia bacterium
TATCAACGGAAGCGAACGTTTTGCCGTCAACTTCCGCGTACGGGTAAACGAAATAATTCAACGGCTCTCCTGCCTGTTTCGGGCTGAGAGTCAGATCACGACCGATGGAGAATTCGACACGGTTCTCGTCGTGCGCGCCAAAGAAGTACTCGCGCTTGGCCGGATTCTTTGCCGCCTCTGAAGCGTCCACAGGCACCCATCCTATTCCCTTCACATAAAACTCAGCCCAGCAGTGATAACCGCTCACCTGGCCTGCCCCTCTATCGGCTGGCAGCGGGAACCCGATGGCAAAACGCGCGGGAATGCCGAGCGCGCGACAGTAACCAATGAAGATCGCATGGAAGTCCGTGCAGTTGCCGCGCCGCGCATCACACGCATAGTAGATGTCGCCTCGCCCCCAGCCCTGCCCGGTCTTGTCGTACTTCACGGTCGCGACGATGTGATTATAAATAGCTCGCGCTTTGTCCAGATCGGTTTTCGCTTTGGCGGCGTCAACTACTTCTTGCGCCCATTGCTTGATCTTTCCGTCAATGGGCACAAGCCTGTCTGGTTTCAGCCAGCGAGCCATATTCGAGTCACGCTCTTCTTTTACAGGAGCGTATTTAGCCTGTTGCAGTCGCTCTTGAACATGCTCTTTGCGCGCGGCGTTAAACCGCACGGTGACTGTGAAATTAGATTGCTGCGGGTTATCAAGACTGATGTGCAGGATTCTGTTGCCATATTCAGACGTGTGAATTTTGTAAGGATGCGGAGAATCTATCTGCATATCCTCGATCTTCTGAAAAGGGCTGTCGTGCGGAATTGGTATCCAGAGGTTGAGTTTCTTCGCTCCCGCAGGAACGTCTTTAACAGTCGCCTTGTATTCAAACTCGAACTTCCGCTCGCGCGGCGCGGCGGCGCTGACATTAAAGACCGAAGCCGAAGACAACGCCGTTGCTAATGTCAAAAATACGGCGAGATGCAAAACGGATTGAGTTAATCTTTTCATTTTTCTCCTTGAAACGAGTGCAGAGCCTCTTTCTCTTAGAAGCCGTACTGAAAGAAAATATTCACGCGGTTATCAAGCCCGCGCAGAAATCCTTTGTAAGTCGTCAGCCAGCGCAGGTAATCGGCTCCGATTACAAAATTTCCGCCCGGTGTGATTCGGTTGGCTAAGTAGAAAGCGCGGTTGCGCGTGCGGCCTCCATTGGGAATGTCCGCATCAACAGGGTCATCAGTTGAGAAGCCCGGATTGATCGAAAAGTAGCGCGAAATTTTCATATTCGCTTCCGACCATCCGCCGCGCCCTCGTATTTCACGACCCGTAGCGAGGTTGATGCCCTGCCCCGCGCCGCCGCGTATGTCGCTCATGTTGCGTCCCCACCAGCCTTCGCCGCGTAAAGCCAGATGGCTTGCGAGAGGGAGCGTGAAATCAATGTTGAGTAGCTGGCTATGGAAATCTGTGCGACCGGCGACGAGGCGAGAAGTCTCCATGAATCCGTAGAAGCCGGAAAAACCGAAGCTCGCGCTCCTGTCCTGGCTCAAAGGAAATGAATAACCGACGCGACCTTGAAAATTCGGCAGGCGCGATTCTTCCCCATCGCGAAAGCCATTATTATCGAGGTCAAGCGGGTCTATCGCACCCGTAAGCCCGATGCCGCCCGTCAGTGAAAGCTTGCCGCGCCCTGCTTTCGGCTCGTAAGCTGCGCGCAATTGCGGCCTGCGGTCTCCGACATTGCCCGCGTTCCATTGCAGAGTGTCATTGTTGACGGTCGGAAACAGCGGCGAAACCGTGTCCCACGTCTGACCTGCGAGGATTGAAAAATCTTTCCAGGCCAACTGCAAAAACGCATGGCGTATGCGGATGATCTGGCGTGACTCGCTGCCGCCGTTTTCAAAATCCGTTTCCAGCTTGCCCGATAATTTGGCGTCTCCGAGCTTTTCAATTCGCGGGCCGGAATAATCAATCCCGAACCGCGTGAGGCGCGGGTGCATTGAAAAATTTCCCCTGTCTATTCCGCCCGCCTCCGGGTCGGGAGAGGTGATGAATAAAGGGGTTTGAGCATTGTTGGGCCGCTGGCTGTCGAAGTCCAGATCAAGCCTTAGAAAACCATAAAACTTGAGCTTGTTTCCTTCGCCGATCAATTCCGACCAGCGCACGGGTTGATTCTTGTCTGTTTGATCGGGTTGAGAAGTCGCTTGCGGGGCCGCCGCGCCAGAAGGCCGCGAAGCGGCATGCTCGGCGTGCAAATCGCTTCTCTTCTCTTGCGATGCAGTTGAGGCGTCGAGCCTCTGCTTGAGTTCCAAAACGGTCTGCATAAGCAGACGATTCTGGTTCTCTATTTCTTCGACGCGGTGTTTCAGCAGTTCGACTTCTGCTGCCGAAGCCTCCGCGCTCGTGTCTGTAGATTTGTTTACTTTGACGCTCGACACAGCAGCCGAGGCCGGAGAGCTGCCTCCCGACGCGGCTTGAGCATTTTGTGCCGATGCGCTGTTAACCAGTGTGAAGGGAATGCCGCAGAGCGCGGCTATAAGCAGAATGGTTCTTTTCATGTTGACGACTGACTCGCTTTCTCCGGCTCAGGAGAGCAAGTCGCGTCGTCATCTGAAGTTCAGACGAGTCTCGGCTGTCTGCCTCCGAGCCGGTTAAGATACAGGTCTTCGATCATCCCCGCCGGGGACATCAACTGACCCGCTCAGTGTTTTTGAGTCTGGCTATTCGGCGCTTTCAAAACCGAACAAGCCAGTTGTAATTGACCAATAGTTTTCATATTCAACCGTTCTCCAACGGAGTTTTTTATCCAGTACGTTCAGGTTATTCCAACGATAATTTAGTAGCACAGGCTATTTTGAATTACAACTTGGCAAGCAGCGCGCATTCACTTTTGCTTCGATCAAGTTTGGCTCATTCATAATCAGGCTTAAACAGACGCGGCAATAGCAGGTCGCGGCGCTCTCTGGAGTTGAACAGAGAGTTTCGGCGCACAACAAACCTTTAATAAACGCTCACGATCACGCTGCATCTCCTGATCTTGCGCCAGACACTTGCATATATCGCGCAACAACTCGGCAGCATTTTCATCATTCAGAGCCGCAATCCGATAATGCATCCATTTGCCCTCTCTCCGCGCGGCTATGATACCGGCGCGGCGGAGATATGCGAGGTGGCGGGAAATCTTTGGCTGACTCGTTCCGATCACCTCTACAAAGAAGCAAACACACACTTCCCCGTCGCTCATCAGGTTCAGCAGCCGCAGCCTGGTGCGATCTGCCAACGCTCGAAAAAACATTTCCAAATCGAACTTTTTATCCGCCTTCTTCATAACAGGATTATTTTAGCATGAAAGAATAAATACGTCTTGACACATATGTTTTTTGAAACTAATATCGCACATATACGTTTAG
>DATEKX010000582.1:0-4052 GCA_035277165.1 Blastocatellia bacterium
GCATTCGCGCGCATGTTCGGAGTCGCGCCAAATTCTGCACCGGCATACCTGATAAATGCCCGGATGATGGTCCGTCAGCAGTTCGAGGAGTTCGCAGAGCGGGAGCTTGAAAAAGCCATCGAATTAGACCCGAAATTGCCGGAAGCCCATTTTCTACTTGGCGAACTGGCGATATATCACGCAAAGATTGATCTCGGCATCGAGCTTTTACGCAAAGAGATAGCTATCAATCCGGCCTTCGCTATGGCTTACTACAGGCTCGGCGAGGCATATAGCCGTCAACTAAAGTGGGACGAGGCGATTGCGCCGCTGCTGAAATCCATCTGGCTGAATTCGGATTTCAGCGCGCCGTACATAGTTCTGGGTAAGGTCTATCTAAAGAAGGGCGAGATGTCGAACGCTGAGAGCGTGTTGAGATATGCGCTGAAGATGGACCCGAACAATTTCTCAGGCCATCACTTGCTCGCGCAGGTTCTACAGCAAACCAACAGGCTGGAAGAAGCTAAGAAAGAGTTTGAGCTTGCGGATCGCTTGCGCACAAGTTCGGAGAAATAGACGTGGCAGCTTGCGCCAGCCGGAAATATTTAAAAGCGCGTTTTAGAAAGAAGCTCCATAGGAGCGACCTGTCTATAGTAACAACCAGGCATGTGATTCGTAGCTCCGTAGGAGCGACCTCTGAATCAAAGGGTCGCTCCTACGGAGCTACGGAAGATTTTAACAACGCCGATACTATAGACAGGTCGTCCCTGACGGGACTGCTAAAAATCGCTCTTATCATCAATTCCCTACTCATGCGAGTTCTATTGCTCACGCTGCTAGTCTGCAAATTCTCATCATCCGTTGAAGCGCAGGAAAACAGCGCGAATGATTTTCCAGTTACTTTCGTCGATGTCACTGGGCGCGCAGGGCTGAACGCTCCAATCATCTACGGCGGCATCGAACAAAAAAAATACATCATAGAGACTAACGGCTGTGGCGTAGCTTTTATAGATTATGACAATGACGGTTGGATGGACATACTGCTGCTGAACGGAACGCGGCTCGAAGGTTTTCCAAAAGGCAAAGAACCAACCAACAAGTTATATCGCAACAATCGCAACGGCAGCTTCAGTGATGTGACCGAAAAGGCAGGGCTGCGCGGCACGGGCTGGGCGTCAGCCGTTTGCGCGGGCGATTACGATAATGATGGATATGATGATCTGTTCATCACTTACTGGGGGCAAAACGTTTTATATCGCAACAACGGCAACGGCACATTCGCGGATGTCACACAGAAGACCCGGCTCAAGACGACGGGTACGCGATGGGGGTCGGGCTGCGCGTTCATTGATTATGATCGCGACGGCAATCTCGACCTGTTCGTGTCGAATTATTTGAAGTTCGATCTGGCAACAGCGCCCGAACCCGGCAAAGGCGCAAATTGCATGTGGAAAGGCATCCCGGTTAATTGCGGGCCTAAGGGGCTGCCGACTGATTCAAACCTCCTTTATCACAACAACGGCGATGGAACATTCGCTGATGTTTCCGAAAGCTCAGGCGTGAGCCGCGTTCGCGAGCGTTATGCGATGACCGCCGTGACAACCGATTTCAATGATGATGGCTGGCCGGATATTTATGTGGCTTGTGATTCGACGGCAAGCGTACTCTACCGCAACAACCGCGATGGCACATTCACCGATGTAGCCCTTGAGACAGGTTCGGCCTACAACGAAGACGGTCAGGCGCAGGCCGGGATGGGCGTTGCGGTCGGTGATTACAACGGCGATGGCTTTCAGGATATTTTCAAAACTCACTTTGCCGATGATCTTCCCGCGCTATACAAGAACACAGGCCGAGGATTTTTTGAAGACGCATCGCGTGCGGCGGGCTTTGATCATACGCGCTACGTTCAATGGGGGACGGGGCTGGTTGATTTCGATAACGACGGCTGGCTCGACATCATGACCGCGACCGGCAACGTGTATCCCGAAGTCGAGAAATATTTCAAAGATTACCCGCATCGCAGCCCCAAATTAGTTTATCGCAATCTTGGAAACGGGCGATTCAAGGATGTAACTGCGCAGTGTGGGCCGGGAGTGTTAGTTCCGCATTCAAGTCGCGGCTGCGCTTTCGGAGATTTCGATAACGACGGCGACATTGACGTTCTGGTGATGAACATGAACGAGCCGCCGCAGCTTTTGCGCAACGACTACAAAGGCGCAAACAACTGGCTCAAGTTAAAACTCATCGGCGCGAAATCGAATCGCTCTGCGATTGGCGCGCGAGTTCGCGTGAAAGCGGGGGCGCGGCTTCAAGTTCAGGAAATCACCAGCCAGTCCAGTTACTATTCGCACAATGACATGCGTGTGCATTTCGGGATGTCTGAAAGCAAGAAGGCCGATCAGATAGAAATACGCTGGCCCAACGGTCAAACTGAAACGATCAAAGATGTAGCGGCGGGTCAGATCGTTACGATCAAAGAAGGCAGCGGGATTATCAAGCAGCCCGTGACGAAATGATTTATTGCAATGGCTTCAGTCGCGGGTTGAGCCGCAGGGCTTTTTGATAAGCGGCTTGTGCGGCGACACGCTGCCCTTTTTGCTGAAGCGCTTTGGCCAGATTGTAGTGCGCTTGAGCGTTGTCCGGGTCAAGCTTGATGGCAGCCTCGAACCTCTCAATGGCTGCGTCTAAATTTCTCTCTTTAAGTTGAGCGATGCCGGTGTTGGTTGCGAACATCGCCGCCTGCATATCCGATTTTTTCTTGTTCAGCCGAGCGGCTTCCTGAAACTCAACGCGAGCCGATTCCATATCGCCTCTTTGCCGGAGCGTTGTGCCGAGCGTGTTGTGAATTTCAGGCGCATTCGGCGCGTACTTCAAAGCCAGGCGGAAAGCCGCTATCGCTTCATCCGTTTTGCCTTGTTGTTGCAGCACGGTGCCCAACGCATATTGAGCTTCGGCGTAATCCGGTTTGGCCGCGAGCGCTGCCTTGAAACTGGCAGCCGCTTCGTCAAGTTTGGATTGCTGCAAAAGGATGACGCCTAAAGTGTAGTGCGCTTCCTGCAAAGCGGGCTGCAAAGCGATTGCTTGCTTCAACTCAGTTATCGCATCCGTGAACTGGTCTTTGTTCTTTAATGCGAGTCCGAGATTGTAATGAGCTTCGGCGCTGTCGGGCGCGAGCGCAATGAGCTTTCGATACTCGGCGACTGCCGCGACATAATCGCTTTTCTGAATGAAAGCCATGCCGAGATTGTGATGCGCAACGATGTTATTCGGTTCGATTTTGAGCGCGTCATTGAAGACGGCTATCGCGCCATCGGGATCACGTTTCGAGACAAGCGCCAGCCCCAGGTCGTTATAAGCTTGAACAAAGCCCGGCTTCAGTTTTATCACCGCTCGAAAGGCTTCGATTGCCTCGTCCAGGTCTTCGTTCTCTTGTAGAACCTGCCCCATCGCATAGCGCGGCTCGGCCATTTCAGGTGCGAGGCGCGCGGCTATAGTCAGCTCGGTGATGGCCGATTGCCGGTCGCCGTTTTTGCGAAGCGCAAGGCCCAGATAGTAACGCGAGTCTGCGTGATTAGGCATCAGCTTTACTGCTACTTTGAGCGCGGCGATTGCGTCTTTTGTGTTATCGGCGAACCAGCGGGCTGTGCCGAGATAATAGTAAGCCTCCCCGTAATCCGGCTTGAGCTTCACAGTAGTTTCAAACTCAGCGGCGGCCTCTCGAAGCTGACCGCGAGCAGCCATCATGTACCCAAGGTAGAAGTGCGCATCGGCCAGATTAGGATTCAATCGCGCGGCTTCACGATACTCTTGAAAGGCCGCATCGTTTTCCCCTCTCTGCTGTAGAGCAGCGCCGAGCATGACGCGAGTTTCGGCGTCATCTGGTTTTAATGAAATTGATTGCTTGAATGACTCTATCGCATGGATCAAGTCGCCCAGTTGAAGAAGAGCTCTGCCTATATTGCGGTGTGTTTTGTAGGCTCGCGGGTCAATCTCAATCGCTTTATTGAAAGACTCGACCGCAAGCTTTAAGTCGCCCTTTCGCGCCAGCGCAAGCCCCATTGCATTGTGAG
>DATEKX010000583.1:0-6488 GCA_035277165.1 Blastocatellia bacterium
CGCGCCGAAGAAGCCATCGCAGCCGAACGTCTTGCGCTAAAACTCGACGACAAAAATTTCACTGCTCATTATCAGCTTGGCCGATTCCTGTTGCGCGTCGGCGGCAAAGAGCGATTGACCGAATCAGCGGTTCATCTGCGGCGCGCTCTTGAACTAGACCCTAAACAATATGATGTCCGTTTTGAGTTGATCGCAGCTTATCGCGCATCGGGCGACAAGGCGCAGGCATCAACTCAGTTGGATTTTTTGTGGGACGCTCGCCCATCTGACCCGCGCGTTTTTTATGTGAGCGCGCTGCTGGCAACGGACCGCGATGATCTGGAAGCGGCGATAAAAGATTTTAAGGAAGCCTTGCGGCGCGACTCTGCGCTGGTCGGCGCGTGGCAGGACATGGGTTTGGCTTACATCAGGCTCAAACGCTGGCCGGAGGCGATTGAGACATTTACTGAACTGGCCGAACGCCAACCCGATTCGGTTGACGCGGCATATCTGTACGGCCTCTCTCTTTTTAATGCAGGGCGCGTGACGGAAGCCGAAGCTCAGGTGCGCCGCGCGCTCAGGCTCAACGCAGGCGCAGCAGAAGCGCACACGTTGCTGGGCGTTATTCTGGCCTCGCGCGGCAACGCAAACAGCGAAGCGAGCGAAGTCCTGTCGCAAGCCATCGCGCTCAATCCGAAAAGCTTCGACGCGCATTTCTATCTAGGCCGAGTGTTGTACACGGTCAAAGAGTATGCGGGCGCAGTCAAAGAGTTGCGCGCTGCGATTGATTTGAATCCGCGCCATGCGGAAGGGCGGTTCTTTCTTGGAACCGCGCTCGAATCGGCAGGTGAATCTCAAGCGGCGATGGCGGAGTATGAAGAACTGGTCAAGATCGATTCGCAGTCCTCTATCGGGCAGGTGGGACTTGGCGCGTTGCTCGTGAAGCAAGGCAAAACCGAAGAGGCTATCAACGCGCTCAAACACGCTGTCGCACTCGACTCGAAAAACTTTGAAGCGCATCGAACATTGGGGCGCGCATACGTTCTGGCCGAACGTTTTTCGGAAGCGGTCGAAGTATTAAAAACAGCGATCTCGCTCGCGCCATATCGCGCCGACGCGCATTACCAACTGGGGTTGGCGCTGCGCCGACTGGGGCGCAACGAAGAAGCTGCGCTCGAATTCGCTCTGGTAGAAAAGCTCAACACGGAATTTCGCACGGGCACGAAACAATGAAAGCAGAGAACAGAAAGTTGAAAGCATCGGTCGGTAATTTGAGATTTCAGATTTGTAATTTCAAATTAACTGCCTGCTGCTTATTGCTTTCCGCTTTCTGGTTTCCGGTGATGGCGCAACAACCGTCGCGCCGCACCAATGATGCAAAGCAAACGGATATGAGCGCAGAGGCGCGAACATCTCTTGAAGCGGCGTTGGCCGCTCTGCAGAAAGGCGCGCTAAATGATGCCGAACGCGCTGCGCGAGCATCTGTTTCAGCATCGCCGCGTTCGCCTGTTCCTCATAATGTCCTCGGCGTCATTCTTGATCGGTTGGGCCGCGCTGATGCCGCCCTTGCTGAGTTCAACGCAGCCATCAAACTCGATCCCAACTTTGTCAGCGCGCGCAACAACGTGGGGCGCATGATGGCCGAGCGCGGCAAGATCAAAGAAGCGATTGCGGAGTTCGAGCGCGTCTTAAAGATTGACCCGTCCCACGTTCAAGCTCATTACAATCTCGGCGCGCTTTATGGCGATTCCGGCGACTTCGCGAAATCAGCCGAACACTTTGCTCGCGCTCGCGCTGCCGCGCCGGATGATGTGCAACTCGCGCTCGCTTTTCTCAACGTAGCCTATCGCGCCAACCGCACGGCTGAAGCCGAAGAGGCTGCGAACTTTATTGAGCGCAAACTTGCTTCAGACTCGCGCGCGTTGTTCACGCTCGCCACAGTGCTTGCGCAGAGCAAGCAGTACGAACGCGCCGCGCGGTTGTTTGCGCGGGTCAACGAATTGCAGCCGCGCACGTATGAGGTGCTTTATAATCTTGGGATCGCGCTCTACAATCTTGATCGCAACGACGAAGCCGCGCGCTATCTGGCCGAAGCTACAGACCTCAACCCATCTCCTGCTGAAACCCATTTCCGGTTGGGGCTGATTGCCAGCGCGCGAAGCGATCACGCCAACGCTGTCGAAGAGTTCAAACACGCCATCGAACGCGAGCCGAACAACGCGAATTATCGTTACCTGTTGGGCCGCGAATATTTTCGCGTCGGGTTCTGGGAAGGAGCAATCAACGAGTACAGTCAAGCCATCGAACGCGAGCCCAACAATACGGCTTACGTTCTGGCGCGCGCCGACGCCAATTATCGCAAGGGCGAATGGGCGAATTCAGCCGCCGATTTCGACCGCGCGGCTTCGTTAGATCAGAATGCCGAGAGCATCGAATACTGGCAAGGGGCTGCGCATCGCGCCGCAGGCGACTTCGATATAGCCCGCCAGCGCTTTGAAAAATTCCTGATCAAACATCCCGATCACGTCGATGCGCTTGCAAGCCTCGGTTACGTTGCCATCGAACAAGGCCGGTTCGATGACGCCGAAGCGCCGCTCAAACGCGCGCTCAGTCTCGACCCGAAAAACGTTCCAGCGCTTTACGATTACGCGCGGCTGGCTGTGAAGCGGCGCGATTACGCGGAATCTGTCGTCCGGTTGCAGCGCGTCATTGAAAAATACCCGGCGCATACTCAATCATTTTATCAACTCTTTCTCGCCTACACGCGCCTGAAGCAAACCGAAAAAGCGCAAGCGGCGCTGGCGGAATTCAAACGGCTCGAAGCGATGGAGAAGCAGGCGCAGCAGGAACGCCTGCTCGATGACAAACTGCGCACGCAACAGATGCTCGGCCAGCCGCAGCAGTAGTGACGGAATCCGAAGCCGATTAATTGAACATGAAAAAAACAAGCAGAGCGCAAGCAAACCAGCCCGATTTATCGGGCTTACCCGAAGGGCAAATAGGCCAGCCGTTTTACGGCTGGTTCATAGAGCGCCAATCATTCTTAGCACGTTTCAACGTGCTTTTCCCACAGGCTTCAGCCGTCTATGCAACGATGCCGCTGAAGCTATTCATAGTCAGCACGCTGAAGCGCGCCAAAGAAATTAGCGCTGCATTGACCAGCGCTAAAAGCGCTGGCCTATTTGCCCTTCGGGTAAGCAGCCTGAAGGCCGCTATTGTGTTACCGCGATTTGTGATGACCGTCATAGCGCTTCTTATTATTTGCGCTGAGTGTATTGCGCAAAGCGCTCCCGAAGTTACTAAAGTCGAACCGCCAAACTGGTGGACGGGTCACTCCATCAATCCTGTGCGCGTGATGATTCGCGGCCAGAACATGCAGGGCGCGCAAGTCGCACCGCTCGGCGCGGGGCTTAGCATCGCAAGCCCTGCGAAGGGGAACGAAAGAGGCACTTATCTGTTCGTTGATGTCGCGATTGCTCCGGCTGCCCGCCCCGGCCCGCGCAAGTTGAGAATCACCACGCGAAATGGAAGCGCAGAAGCGCAGTTTGAAATACTGGCTCCGCTCGCTCGCGCAGGTCGCTTTCAAGGACTGACCACAGACGATTGTATTTACCTGATAATGCCCGACCGTTTTGCAAACGGCGACACGTCGAATGATGATCCGCAAAAATCCCGTGGCATATTGGATCGCTCGAAAATGCGCTCTTATCACGGAGGCGACTTGCGCGGCATAATTGATCGCCTGCCTTATTTGAAAGATTTAGGCGTGACTGCTTTGTGGCTCAATCCGTGGTATGACAACAACGACCGTTACGACGAAAAAGAAGTCTACGACGGGCAGAAAACTACGGGCTATCACGGATACGGCGCGACAGATTTCTACGCCGTTGAAGAACACTTCGGCGACCTCACCATCTTGCGCGAGCTTGTTGATAAAGCGCACGCGCTAGGCATCAAGATAGTTCAAGATCAGGTAGCAAATCACTCAGGCCCGTATCACCCGTGGGTGAATGATATGCCCACGCCGACGTGGTTCAACGGCACTGAAGCGAATCATATAAATGAGACGTGGCAGACGTGGGTACTGAAAGACCCTTATCAAACAGAGAACGTGACCAGGCCGGTGCTCGATGGCTGGTTCGTCAACCTGCTGCCTGACATGAATCAAAACGACCCGGAGGCGCGTCGCTACATAATTCAAAACACGCTCTGGTGGGTCGGCATCAGTGGGCTTGACGGCATCAGGCAAGACACATTGCCTTACGTGCCGCGCTCGTTCTGGCGAGATTGGATGGCAGCCATAAAACGCGAATACCCGAAGCTGAATGTGATAGGCGAGACTTACGACGCCGACCCCGCGCAGGTGGCTTTCTTTCAAGGCGGAGCGCGACGATGGGACGGCATTGATTCGGGCATAGACACGGAATTCGATTTTCCGCTCTTCTTCGCAATCCGCGATGCGTTTGCCAAAGGCGATAATGTGAGAAAGCTCGCCGAAGTTTTATCGCACGATTACCTGTATCCGAATCCGGGCATTCTTGTGCCGTTTTTAGGCTTGCACGACATGCTGCGTTTCATGAGCGAAGAAAGAGCTACGCGCGAAGGGTTGATGCTGGCGCAGACTTTTCTGATGACGACGCGCGGGATGCCGCTGCTGTATTACGGCGACGAGATAGCGATGGAAGGGCGAGGCGACCCGGACAACCGCAGAGACTTTCCCGGCGGCTGGGCAGGCGACAGCCATAACGCATTTACGAACGAAGGGCGCAAGCGTGAAGAGCGCGAAGTATTCGATCACCTTCGCCGCGTCATCAAGCTGCGCCACGAGCTTGAGCCGTTGCGTCGCGGGAAACTCGTCACGCTCAACATCAGCGAGCAACAATACGCATTTGCCCGGACGACCGCGCGCGAATCTGTCATCGTCGTCTTCAATAACGACAAGCAAGAGGCGCGAGTCGAATTCGACGCCTCGGAAATTAAGCTTGCGCGAGGCGCGCAACTCGCCGACCGGTTGGGCCGAGCAAAAGATATTCGCGTAGATGGCAAACTTGTGCGCGTCGTGTTGCCTGCGCGCTCTGCCAGCATCATCACAATCAAAACGAGATAGCACGAGACGACCAGAGGGCACGAGAAAGGAGCAACCCGTAATGAGCAAACCGCGTTTGAGTTTCTGGCAAATCTGGAACATGAGCTTCGGGTTCCTGGGGATACAATTCGGTTGGGGTTTGCAGCTTGCCAACATGAGCGGCATCTATACGTATCTGGGCGCGGAGCCTGACAAGATACCTTACCTGTGGCTGGCAGGCCCCGTAACAGGTTTGCTGGTTCAGCCGATTATCGGTTCGATGAGCGATAGAACATGGAACCGTTTAGGTCGTCGTCGCCCATACTTTCTCGTCGGTGCGATTGTTGCCAGCATCGCGCTTTTCTTCATGCCAAACTCGTCGGCGCTCTGGATGGCCGCCGGTCTGCTCTGGATTTTAGACGCCAGCATCAACGTGAGCATGGAACCTTTCCGCGCTTTCGTAGCAGATAAACTCAATCCCGAACAGCGCACAACAGGCTTTGTGATGCAGAGCTTCTTCATCGGCGTCGGCGCAACGATGGCGAACGTCTTGCCGTATATCTTCAATCAATATGGCACGGACGAAGCATACCGCCATCAAATTGATGCGGCGAATGCCACAGGCGCGGCATCTCCTCACCTCATCCCTCCGAGCGTCGTTTATTCATTCAAAATCGGAGCGGTCGCGTTCCTTCTCGCGGTGCTGTGGACTGTCTTCACTTCAAAAGAATATCCGCCGGACGACATACAGGAGTTCGAGCGCAAGAAGCGCGAGCATCGCGGCATTGCGGCAGGCTTTGCGGAAATCTCGTCGGCCATTCGCGAGATGCCGCAGACGATGAAACAACTGGCCGTCGTTCAAATCTTCACCTGGCTCGGCCTGTTTTGTATGTGGATGTTTTTCGGGCTGACTACTTCTTATCACATCTTCGGCGCGACGAGTGATAAAGACCCGCTGTTTGTTCAAGGTCAAGCGTGGGGCGGAATCTCGTTCGCAGTTTACTCGATTGTTTGTTTCGTCGTAGCCTTCGTGCTTCCCAAAATCGCCCGCGCCACAAGCCGCAAGACTGTTCATGCAATCTCGCTCATATGCGGAGGCATCGGTTTGCTTTCGGTCTGCGTAATTCACAATCAGTACGTGTTGCTGCTGACGATGGTGGGCGTAGGCATTGCGTGGGCTTCTATTCTCTCGATGCCATACGCGATGCTTGCCGGTTCGCTGCCTGCTGCGCGAATGGGCGTTTATATGGGAGTATTCAATTTCTTCATCGTCATCCCGGAAATCGTCGCGTCGCTCACGTTTCAACCGCTCGTCAAATATGTGTTCAATAACAACCCGCTTTATGTAGTCATGCTCGGCGGCGCGAGCTTACTTGTCGCTGCGGCTTTAGTGTCACGAGTGCACGATACAGTTGATCGAGATGTGCCGGAAGCCGCAGTAATC
>DATEKX010000584.1:0-5297 GCA_035277165.1 Blastocatellia bacterium
GCTCAAATCTATGAGGTGCCGCAACTCATCTTCGTTGTATGCCACGGCATGCGCATCGCTCGTGTGCAATCCCATCCATCGCAGCACCAGATTCCCCGAATGATTGACTAACCAGATTGGCGCTTTGAAAACCTTGTAGAAAATCTCCATCGGTCGAGCAACCGAAAGCGCGACTCGCTCCGAGCGTTCAAGCGCGAGGGCTTTGGGGACATACTCGCCCATCAGCAGGTGCAAATATGTGACTATGATTATCGCGATTGTCGAAGCAACACCATGCGTCGCAACGATAGAGACAGGATAGGGCAGTCGCGCGAATGCGGGTTCGAGTATGTGAGCAAACGTTTCTTCGCCTACCGCTCCGAGCAGGAGGCTTGCGACCGTGATGCCGACCTGCACGGTAGAGATGAAGGCCGTCAGGTTATCCATCAACCGCATCACCACGCGCGCGCGCTTGTTCCCTTCTGCGACGAGCCCGACTATGCGCGAGCGGCGAACGCTTACAACCGCGAATTCGGCAGCGACGAAATAGCCGTTAGCCAGCACCAGCAGAAATACAACGACTACCTTCAGTATTATCGGCCAGAGCGATGATTCATCCATAGAAAAATAGATTTTAGCAGTCACGGCTTGCGATAGCCAATGCGCCCGTTGATGGTTTTCGATTACTTGAATCCGATTTTATGCGGTGCTAGTATGCTCCCCGAATTGAAACCGTTGTCTCGCGCGAATAAAAATCAATGAAACCGACCTCTTTCAAATCCATCGCCTTCATAAAACTGATCGCCGCAGCAATGCTCGTTTTTGCAACCGCGCTCGATTCCGCGCTTGCCAAAACTCAAACTCCAGAGCGAGGCATGAGGTCGCAGGTCGGTCAATTGCCGATTCGCTCGAAACGATGGGCGCTGATTATCGGAGTTGATCAATACAAAGACAAACAAATCGGGCTGCTGAACGGCGCGGCCAATGATGCCAAAACGCTTGCGGAGGCGCTCATTAAGAATGCGGGGTTTCCGGCAGATCAGGTGATTTTGTTGGCATCGGATCAGCCCGAAGAGCGTCAGCCTACGCGAGCCAATATTCTCAGGCGATTGTCGAATCTCTCTTCGATAGTTCCTAAAGACGGGCTACTGCTAGTTTCTTTTGCAGGTCACGGCATAGAGCGCGGCGGTCAAGCGTACCTTCTTCCATCAGATGCGCAGCTCAGCGACGACATCTCGTTTCTGGAAGACACGGCTGTCAGCGTGTCTCGCGTGACCGACCGCATCAGATCAACAGGGGTCAAGCAGGTCTTGCTTGTGCTCGATGCCTGCCGCAACGACCCGTCGGGTCGCGCCGATGCGCCCAACCGAATGAGCGAAGCTTTCAAGTTCAACTTCGATGCGCGCAACCGCGAAATCGAAGCGTTCGCCGTGCTCTACGCGACGGCCATCGGAGAGCGCGCTTACGAGTACACGGAAAAGAGACAGGGCTACTTCTCCTGGGCCATTGTTGATGGGATGCGAGGCGCGGCGGCAAACGAAAAGGGCGAAGTGACGCTCGCGTCGCTGCTGAAATATGTGCAGGAAGCAGTGCCCAAGCGCATAGGCATTGACCTGGGTCGCGGCAAACAGCAACGCCCGTTCGCGGTGATCGAAGGCTACAAGGCAGACGAATTAGTGATAGCCCTGCCGGAAAAAAAGATACCGCCGCCTGTTGCTTCCGCTCCGCCTCAGACAGTTGATCCTATGGTGATGGAAATCGAGCTATGGCGATCTGTTGATAAAAACGATGAGAATCAATTGAGAGCATATTTGCGCAAATACCCGAACGGGCAGTTTGCGGACGTGGCGAATCTTCAGATTGAAAAATTGAAGAAGAACCGAATCACCGAGCAGCCATCATCGAGCAGTTCCCAGCCAGACCGCAGCAAAATTTCACCGGCAGTAAAAGAAAACATTCCTCCCGCAGGTAAACCGAAACCTAATGCCAATGATGGAGCGATCAACACGCCGCCAAAAACAAACCCGAAGCCAGTGGAATCAAGCAAACCCGTGGAATCAAGCAAACCTGCAATTGAACCTGCTGTTGAAAGCGCGCCGAATTCTTCATTCGTTTTGAGCGAAGACGAGATGCGCAAGTTTGAAGGCAAGTATGAAACTGAAAATCAGAAACTAAAACTGAATGTTTACATCGTGAGAGGCAAATTGTTGCTTGCTACTTCAGACCAGTCGGCTGTTGTGCTCATACCGACGGGGCAGACTCGATTTCGGATTGAGCAGGGAGACAAAGCGCCAGCAATAGTCGTTCATTTCGAGATGAACAAAAGCTTGCTCAAGCAGAAGAATAATCAGCGCGTAGAGAGAATGATTATAGAGAAAAGCGAAAACGAAAAAATAGTCCTGCTGCCTAAGAAGCCCTCCTAGGAAGAAGCTCCGTAGGAGCGACCTGTCTATAGTATCGCCGTCTATAAAGTTTGCTGTAGCTCCGTAGGAGCGACCTATCAGCCAATAGGTCGCTCCTACGGAGCTACAAGTCATTTGCTTGACCGTCACTATAGACAGGTCGTCCCTAACGGGACTACTTAAATTTGCTCTAAGCGATAAACGAAAGACTGATCCGCGCGAATTGATAAAGCCAGTTAAGCTTGCACCCAATTGCCCGCGCGCCCGACGGCCCGCGCCCAGCCCTCAAGCAAACTCTTGCGTTCTTTATCTTTCATATCCGGCTCGAACGTCTTCTCACGTTGCCACATCTCGCTCAACTCTTCCACATCAGACCAAAAATCAACTGCCAGCCCCGCCAGATACGCCGCGCCTGCGGCTGTCGTTTCCGTGTTCGCCGGTCGCACTACGGGAATGCCGAGGATGTCGGCTTGAAACTGCATCAGGAAATCATTGCGCGCCGCGCCTCCGTCAACACGCAACTCGCTCAACTTGATGCCGGAGTCGTTATGCATGCAGGTGAGAACATCGCTTGTCTGATAAGCGATTGATTCGAGAGCCGCGCGCGCTATGTGCTCGCGCGTAGAGCCGCGCGTCAGTCCCGTGATCGTTCCGCGCGCGTACTGGTCCCAGTGCGGAGCGCCCAGCCCGACGAATGCCGGAACCAGATAAACTCCGCCGTTATCGGGAACGCTCATCGCCATGCTTTCGGTTTCTGATGCGGCATGGACGATCTTCAATCCGTCGCGCAGCCATTGAATCGCCGCGCCTGCTATAAAAACGCTGCCTTCGAGCGCATACTCTACGGGCTTGTTATTTATTTTCCACGCTATGGTCGTCAGCAGGTTGCTCTTTGACCGGACAAGCTCTGTGCCTGTATTGAGCAGCATGAAACAGCCCGTCCCGTATGTGTTTTTCGACATGCCGGGACGAGTGCATACCTGCCCGAAGAGCGCCGCCTGCTGATCGCCTGCGTTGCCTGCGATGGGAATTGCGCGGCCAAAAAGCTGCGGGTCTGTCTCGCCAATCAACGCGCTTGACGGAGCGACGAGCGGCAAGACCTCGCGCGGAACATCGAGAGCCGCAAGCAGTTCATCGTCCCATTCGCCGCGCTCTATGTTATAGAGCAACGTGCGGCTGGCATTCGACGGGTCTGTTGTGTGAACACGCCCGCCCGTCAGTTTCCATATCAGCCAGGAATCGACCGTGCCGAACGCGAGCTTGCCTTGTTTTGCGAGTTCGCGCGCGCCTGCGACATTGTCCAACAGCCATCGCACTTTCGTTCCCGAAAAATAAGCATCCAGCACCAAACCAGTGCGTTGTTGAAAGATCGAAGCCAGTCCATCGCGACGCAAGCGGTCGCACATCTCAGCAGTGCGACGGCACTGCCACACGATGGCGTTGTAAATAGGCTCGCCCGTCTCGCGGTTCCAGATGATAGTCGTTTCGCGTTGATTGGTGATGCCGATAGCCGCGATTTGATCGGCTTTGACGTTGGATTCCGAAAGCACTCGCTCGGCTGCGTTCAATTGCGAATACCAGATATCGGCGGGGCGATGCTCGACCCAGCCGGGCTGCGGATAAAGTTGCTCGAACTCTTGCTGGGCTGTTGCAACAGGATTGCCTGTTTGATCGAAAAGAATCGCGCGCGAACTGGTTGTCCCTTGATCGAGCGCGAGAATGTAGTCCTGGCTCATCTGTTTACCCCCAAACGGTGTCAACTGCAATGGGTCAGCTATGATACCACAAAGAAAACGGAGAGTTCACCGCAGAGGCGCAGGAGGGCCGATGATGTGAACTCTCCGTTTTCTTTATTTTTTCACGCCAACGAAGATTAAATAAGGGCTGGTAAATCGGGTGTTGATATCTTTGCCGCGAAGAACGATGTGAAATATCAGGTTGGTGATTAACTCCAGCTTCTTCAGGCCGTTCAAGAGGAATCGAATCGGAGAGTTCTTCCTGGCCGCTACGACATCTAAAGTCAAAGTGCCGTAGTAATCACACAGAAGCGGCGTCAATTGCTCATTGTCGAAGAGCTTTGCGAACTCATCCTTTCGCATGATGTTGAGGTTGTGAATGTCGAGAAGTTCTTTGTAGAAAATTTTCAGAATTGAATTATATATCCCGCGCAGGTTTGGAATGATTATAACCAGATAACCGCCTTTGGCCAGCAAACTCACATGTCTATTAACAACGTCGCGAGCGTCTGTGAAATGCTCGATGAAGCCTCCCGAATAAACCATATCGAAAGATTCTTTATATTTCGCGTGAAACTCGTCTGAGAAAAAATCTGCGTGAATGGCGTTGTCTGGATTTAGATTGTTTGCGATAAATGCCTGACGGCTGGCTTCGACGCCCTGCTCGGAATAATCAATGCCGTAAGGCACGCAGTCTAGCCTCTGATTGAATGTGACGAGACCAGTTCCGGGCGCACATCCGACTTCCAACATCCTCGTGCCTTTCATGTCAGGCAGATGATTCTTGAGTATTACATCCCAGAATACGCGACTGTGATGCCTGTAGAACATATAGCCGAGAAGCTTTTTGCCCAGCAGATTTTTTATCCAGATTTTTCCTTTGCTTTTCAGAGGCTGCCGCTTGCGAGCGCCATCATTTGACGTGTCGAGTGGCTTTTCACGCGATTGATATACAGCATCCCAATATTGCTTTTCGCTCAATCTGCTCATTCGGCCTCCGCTATTTCGGCTATGGCGAACCAGTGCCTCATGTGAATTAAATGCTTATTCCCGCGATTTCACCAGATTTCGATTTGATTAGCGGAGAACTTTTTCAGCAAACGCGCGCTTAACCGAACTGAGCGAGTGATGGAGAATAAAGTCTGAGAGCGCGTTTTGAAATGCGTGAGCGATTTGATAG
>DATEKX010000585.1:0-17929 GCA_035277165.1 Blastocatellia bacterium
TCCTTATGCGCCCGTTATTGAAGGACCGGGCGCTCCGTCCTCTTTGGAAGAAGTCGGCAACAGCGTCTTGCTGCGGCTGCTCAGAGAACTGCACCCTTACCTCTCTGAACGCAGCCGGGGAATTTTAGGCACATGGCGAGCGATTGGCCATCAGTCATCTACATATTTAATGCAATCGATCGGAGCAGACATGAAGAAGGAGGGCTTTGACACGTTCGCATATGTCGATAGGGCACCCGATACGCTGGACGGCGTTTTGCGCATTCTGCAAACCGATTTAGAGCAGCGCGCCGAAATGCAGCCGGATCGCATAAACGACATCCTAGAGGGCGTCAGGAATCTATTCCAAAAATCCGAACGGCCAGTAGATGGGTTCTATAATCAGCTAATCTATTTCCAGAAGGGAAAGATCGAATCAGCCACTGCGGGGCGAGCAATCTTTGGTTTGTCTGCTCCGGTTCAAGCGTGACAAGATTTGATCGGCTATGCGAAAAGCCCCATGTCAGAGAGGCATGTTTAAGGTTTAAACAGTATTTAAAGACTTCATTACCTGAGCGACAGAGGCTACAACGCGCTCGACATCTTCGTCGCTGGTCTGCCAGTTGCACACGCTCACCCGCATTGCGCGACGACCGCGCCAGGTCGTTCCCCCGAAGAAGGCTTCGCCAGCGGTGAGAATTGCCGCTATCACTTTGTCAGTCCAATCGTCATGGTCTTTTTCGGAGGCATTAGGCCGAGGATCAAGAAATCGCACCAGCCCTTGATTTATTGTCGGCTCCGACAATACTTCTGCGCCCGGCAAAGCGCCAACCCTCATCACAATGGAATGAGCATGTTTGCAACAACGCTCTACTAAATTTGCTACTCCGTCGCGTCCAAGCTGGCGTAGCGCCGCGTAAGTGGGAAAGCCACGCCCGCGCCGCGACCATTCAGGATTCCAATCCATCTGGTCTCGCGCATCTTCGTCGTGAACCAGATAAGCCGCGCGGTGAGACATAGAAGCCAGATGGGATTTGGCATCGGCAACGAAGGCATACCCGCAATCATAAGGAACATTGAGCCATTTGTGACCATCAGTAGCCCAGGAATCTGCAGCCTCAATGCCACGCACCAGATGTCTGTAAAGCGGACTGGCGGCCACCCATAAACCAAACGCGCCATCTACATGAACCCACGCGCCATAGCGTTTGGCGATTGGAATGACCGTTTCAAATGGATCGTAAGCACCTATGTTCAGATCCCCGGCCTGTAAAAGAACGATAGTGAGAGCCGAAGGGTCGCTTTGCAAAGCTTGCTCGATTGTTTCAGGCTGAAGACGACCACCAGAGTCAGGTTGAAGGTCTATCACCTGCGCATGGCCAAGACCCAGCAAACGTACTGCGCGTTCGATAGAGCCATGCCGCTCGCTGCTTGATAAGATGCGAATGGGCGGAGCGCCAAATAACCCCTGTTGCTCTACATCCCACCCGCGTCTGACAAGGAGCGAATGACGGGCGGCTGCAAGGCAGGTGACATGCGCCATCTGGCAGCCGGTGACGAGCGCGAAACTGGCACTGGCAGGCAGACCCAGAATATCTTTCAGCCACAGGCCCACAACTTCCTCGACGATAGCCGAAGCCGGTGAGCAGGCGTAAAGCGCGGCATTCTGGTCCCAGGTTGCGGTCAGCCAATCGGCGGCCAGAGCAGCCGACAACGACCCGCCGACTACCCATCCAAAAAAACGCCCGCCTGGCGATCCTAGTAGGCCGCCATTTACATCCTTAACAAGTTCATCAATGATCTGCTCAGGATCAACGCCTTCACTCGTCAGAGGTTTGCTCAACCGGTTTCGCAAAGTAAGCAGGTCGGCTGTAGCTGCGACCGGGGTTTCATCCAGGTTTTCCAAATATGAAAGCGCATTACGGAATGCCGCTTCAAGCGGCCCATGCGGACTGGAGTCCTTTTTTTGCATAAGGCATATTATATCCTTACAATATCAAAATTCCACTCGCCGATTCGCACCGCTGATTATCAACATGTTTGAAATGAATCGATGTTCCTGCGCGGCAAACATGAGCTATATCGTCTACGATATTATTGCAGAATAAAATTATTTCAGGCGAAAAGTCTCGCAGAATCGTGCTGTCGGGAACCGTTCAACATGTCGCCATTGTCCAGGGTTCAACCCCCGTTGGATTTTGCCAAAGGTGGAACACATCTCCAAAGTGTTGCTCTACCCATACGTCCGAGTAGATGGTGTCGAGATAGCGCTCTCCGCGATCAGGGAAAATGGCCACGCAGGTCGCGTCGGCAGCAATGGTGTCTCTCATACGCTCTATAGACATAATGACCGCCCCCGATGACCCGCCAACCAGAATCGCTTCATCTCTCACCAGACGACGGCAGCCGACAACGCATTCTAAATCCGATACGTGTATGACTCCGTCTACCAGATCGCGGTTGAGCAGCTTTGGGACTACCGCAGCGCCATGGCCCGGTATGAGTCGCTTTGCTGGCTTGTCGCCAAAAAGCACGCTTCCTTTGGCATCAACAGCCAGCACTTTTGTTTGTAATTTCCGATTCTGCGCGTAGGTGGCGCAACCTCTTATAGTCCCGCACGTGCTCGTGGAACAGAACAGATAATCAACTTTACCATCTAATTCTGTCACAATCTCATGCATCGTCTGTTCGTGCGCAATCGCGTTTTGAATGTTGGAGTATTGATCCGGCCAAAAACTATCGGGTATCGAATTCAGCAAGCTCTGCACCCGATTGATCCGAGCTTGAAGAAATTCACCTGTGGCCGGGTCGGGTTCGGAGACCAAATCTATTTCAGCCCCATAAGCTTTCAAAATATTGATGTTTTGCGCGGTGGTTTTTGGGTCCACCACACATATCAACCGCATGCCATAATATCGGCAGGCCTGAGCCAGACCTATCCCCATATTGCCGGAGCTGGACTCGATGATCGTACTGCCAAGCCCGATGTCGCCTCTTCCCAAAGCAGTTCTGAGTATATTGAGCGCAGGTCTGTCTTTAATACTGCCGCCCGGATTAAACGCTTCCAATTTGGCAAAGAGGCGAAAGCGAAAATCTTTGGAAAATTGATTCAACTCGACAAGAGGTGTATTGCCTACAAGAGACAAAATTCCAGTCTTCATAAGGGGCCTCCTCAACACTTCCATTGTTACAGTTGTTACGATTTTATACCCCGGTAAGTTTTAACACAAGAGCGGCGCTTAACATATCGCCCCAATAAAGCATCACCTTGTACCATAAATCACCAATAATAAGTATTGACTTGTACTATAAATCACCAATAATAACGTTGTCTTAATCACATGTTTTAGTATTTGCGCAGGCTCCCTTAGCTAAAAAGCGGTTACCGCGTTTCAACGACAACATCACTCCGAGAGCCCCGGGAAACGGATTCTAAGCAAATTCTCCCTGGACAGAGGACAGCTTAGTTTAGATACCGATTATGGAGAGAATTGATATACGGCCTGAGCTTATGACAATAGATGGCTATGCTGACATTATGCCTGTCCCCCCGTTAGATTACGCCGATCAAACCTACAAACTGAAAAAGCGAGACGCGCTCGTACTTGATAATCTGGGGATTGTGAGCTTGGTGTTGCAGCGCTTGTTGCCTAAGCTGCCTAATTCAATCGAAGCCGAAGAACTCTGGAGCGCAGGTGTGATTGGGTTGATTGATGCCGCGCAGAAATACGATTCGACTCGCGCCGTTCGCTTTCGCACCTACGCAGAGGTACGAGTGTATGGCGCAATACTCGATCATTTGCGCTCGCTCAGTTGGGCTCCGCGCGGTTTGCATCGTCGCAGGCGCGAAATTGAGGCGACGCGCTCGGCTGTCGAGAAAAGCATGGGCCGAAGCATAACTGCATCAGAGCTTGCTGAGAACCTTGGCTTAAGCGTTGAGGAGCAGCATAGCATGTTGATGCTCTTTGAAAGGATCGACCTGTGCGATATTGATGCGGTCTGCGAAGAGGAGGGCACGCTCCGTTATCACAGTCTGAGGGAAAGCAAGTTTGACGACCCTTTACTTAATATCGAGCGAGAGGAAACAGTTGCTCGATTAGGCCGGGCCATAGAGTCGCTCCCGGAACGACAACGTCTGATCCTATGGCTTTATTACTTTGAAGAGTTGACGATGAAAGAAGTCGGGAAGGTGCTGGGGGTCAATGAGGCCCGTATTTCTCAGTTGCATTCAAAGGCAATAGGGGTTTTGCGGCGGCAGATGAACGAGTGTTCGGGCCAGGGAGTTTGTTAAAATTCGACCTCGGTCGAACACTGGGCGTGCCCGCCAGCAAAGGGCCGAGAGCCATGAGCATCAAGTCAGCCAGCAAAAGGGGCTGAACCCTGAACCCTTCAGCGCTGATAGCAAGCTTTGCGCGATTGACCGCCGCCGCCCTTACGTCACCTTTTTTCATGACAGTTCAACTCGCCGGAGAGCGCGTACTTGAGGGTCGCAATTATTCAGCAGACGCACAAGAAAGTTTTTACAAGGGGCCAGACGGAGGTTTTATAACTTTCTTCAGCATCTCGTTTGCTTCCCTCAGCCGGTTGATGGCTTGCTGATTATCAAGCGCAAACTCGTGTTTTTGCAGCGAAGTTACAATGACCTGCATCAGATCATCCGGGTCCCACGGCTTGCGTATTACGCGGATGGCGCCGCCATTCTTTATCGCTTCGATAAAGGTGCTGCTGCCAAAATCGGCTGTGATCATTATACGCACCAGGTTCGGGTCTATCGCCAGAGACTCCACGAGCAGCTCATTCCCGCTCATACCCGGCATACGTTGATCGGTGATTATCATAGAAAGGCTCTGGCTTCTGAGCACCTGAAGAGCCTCCTGCCCGCTCGCTGCCTTTATGACGGTAAACTTGGGCCGTAACAATCGCTCAAGCATCCTCAGGTTAGCTGGCTCATCATCAACTATTAGTATTGTGTGCTGTCGTCCCAGCATAGAACCTCAGTTGGCAGACTCCTCAACCATGCTGCAAAGGTCACGAAGGCCGGTTGTCGCCGTGATGACCTCATCCTGAGCAGACTCCTGATTGAAGATATCAGGGTAAGAGTGGACAAGCCTCACGATATCATCAATCAACTGCTTGTGCCGGACCAGCATACCATGCTGGAGGAAGGCATCTTGTACAGTTTGTTTGAGGGAAATAGGGTCCCACGGCTTACTGACGAATTTATAGACTCGGCTTGTATTGATCGCTTCAGTAAGCGCTTCAATATCTGTGTAGCCCGTCAGAATAATCTTTATAGAGTCAGGGCTGGAACTCATGCTCTCTCGCAACATTTCAGTCCCACTCATACCCGGCATACGTTGATCGGTAATGATAAGTGAAACCTGTTCCTTCTGGAGTATGGCAAGAGCCTCTTCCCCACTGTTGGCAGTCAATACTCTATGCTCTCTGCGAAATAGCCTCTCCAGCATGCGAAGGTTTGCCGGTTCATCATCTACTGCAAGGATTGTGTAGCTCATTTGGTTTTCTCCTCCATACTAAGACTTATCGGCGAAGCGGCGCAAAACTTTATACCAATCTTACTATAAAGTTTTCGTCGCTTTCGCCGATAAGATATGAATGGGGATTCCAGGATCTCCCATTACTTTCACGGGGTCACAATTCTATGCGCGAAAAAACAGAGAGTTTGCGCACCAAGATCTTCTTATATTTTGGCGCGCTATCGATGCTCAGCTTATTAATAGTCGGATTGATGGTCGCCCTGATCCATAGCTCGGCATCTTCATACAGGCAGACATCGCAAACAGATCGCCAAGTGGCAGAGTTCATATTGACCATAAAGGCCGCGAGGCTGCGCATCGATGGGTCTCTTCGGAGCTATTTGCTGCGCCCGTATGGGGAGATCAGCGATCAGGAGCTTAAGAAATTTAACGCAGCCTACGAGCAAGTTAATACCGCCTTTGCGCTCGCGCGGGGATCGATGACCGATCAAGTCTCACTTGATACTCTGGATTATGTTCAAAACACGAACGAGGAAGAACTCAGGTCATTAGAGCGGCAGATCCTGGATGCTATCGGTCAGCGGAGACCAGCCGATGCTGACCGACTATATCTCGGCCAATATCTTGAAGCCCACGGCAAGCAGCAGCAGCAGTTGACACAACTCCATGATCTGGTTGTTGAGAAGATAAACAGTTCTGCCGAACACATGCAGTCAAGATCCGAGCTTATTAGCACCATTACGATCCCGCTGATTCTGTTATTGATCGGCGTCGGATGCTTACTCAGCTACCGGCTGACCTCCTCAATCGAGCGTCCAATCGATAGATTGACACGGGTGGCGCAAGCCATCGCAGCAGGCGACGGGAGCAAGAGGCTTACGCTTAATCGTAAGGACAAATTTGGCGAGATGGCCGAGGCGCTCAACTTCATGGTAGGAAACCTGCGCGAGCTAAATGAAGATCGGGTAAATAAAACTCAATGGCTGAATAAGACCAAAAACGAGCTGGAGCAAACGCAAACGCAAATGGCTGTACGCGAGCAATTGCTGCAGCAAGAAAAAATGGCCGCGCTCGGGAGGATGGTCGCGGGTGTCGCCCACGAGTTGAACAACCCGATCAGCTTCGTCTACAGCAATACCATATTGCTCAATGAGTCTATTACTCAGTTGCGCAGGCTGCTTGATTTTTATGACAAATGTGAAGAGATGCCCGCACAGGTCAGACAGAAAGCATCCCTCCTGAAAGATGAGATTGATTACGACTACCTAGTCGCCGACGTATCAAACGCCCTACAGGATTGCCATGAAGGGTCAAGCCGCGTGCGCGACATAGTATTAAACCTCAAGACGTTTTCCCGCGCCGATGAATTGGAATGGCAATCGGTCGATATTACTGCGGGCATTGAATCGACTATAAGGATGCTCGCGCAATTTTTCCGACCGGATCGTATAGTCATACACCGCGACTATGCCGAGCTGCCTAAGATAGAATGTTACGCGGGCCAGTTGTCACAGGTATGGATGAATCTGATGGTTAACGCCGCCCAGGCCATGAATAACCGGGGTGACTTGTTCATAACAACTAAGTTGGATGGCAATTGGGCAGTGGTCTTATTTCGCGATAATGGGCCTGGCATCCCGGAGGATGTTCTCACGAAAATCTTCGATCCTTTCTTTACGACTAAATCAGTGGGAGAGGGCACAGGGTTGGGGCTATCAATCGTACATGGAATAATCGAACGTCATGGTGGCGACTTAAAGGTAGAGAGCCGAATAGGAAATGGCACTCTTTTCACTATAAAGTTGCCGCTAGCGAAACGCGACTCATCTAACAATACTTCGGAGGAACCCGAGGGACTCATCGAGAAAGCCTACCTGTAGAAGCCTCAACCTGTGAGACGTAGGGTGACGGATTTGCGCTATTGCCAAGCCTGGCTTAGCCTCTTCCTTCACCCTTCAGATTCACCTGCTGACCGACATCGGCTGCAACCCGCATAGAATGTTATAATTTACAATCTGATGTTACTGATTGCAGTCAGGTGCAAAGTTTGACGGCAAGATTCGGATAGAGAAGTCTCCTGAATTTGGCATAACATGAATTCGGAGGATAATCATGAATCAGGCCCAGAATAGAATTTTAGAGATACCAAAAATTGATGAAGAAGCGTGCTGGAATGCAGTGCAAACAAGAGACGCGCGCTTTAATTCAATCTTCGTCTACAGCGTGCGTTCAACCGGCGTTTATTGTAAGCCGTCGTGCCCGTCTCGCCGCCCTCGACGTGAGCAGGTGGAGTTCTTCGCATCTTCTAAAGACGCCGAATCTGGCGGATTCCGCGCTTGCCTGCGTTGCAAGCCGCAGAGGACGGATGATTATGATCCGCAGTCGGAAATGGTCAAGCGCGCCTGTCGCCTTATTGAAGACCAGGCAGAGGGCGCGTTGTCGCTTGCCGATCTCAGCGCACAGTTGAACATCAGCCCTTACCATTTGCAACGAACTTTCAAAAAGGTCATGGGCGTGACACCGCGCGGGTACGCAACGGCTCAACGAATGAGCCAATTCAAGTCGCGCATAAAAGAAGGAGAAACAGTGACTGATGCCATGTACAATGCCGGGTACGGTTCGAGCAGCAGACTTTACGAGAAAGCCAATTCAGAGCTGGGCATGACGCCCGCAGTGTATCATCGCGGCGGAGCAGGAATGCTTATCAATTATGCGGTCGTTGGTTGCGCGCTCGGTCATTTGCTCGTAGCGCGAACCGAGCGCGGCCTGTGCTCTGTGCGATTGGGCGATACGGAGAAGGAACTTGAAACCGTACTATTTGCTGAATTCCCTACTGCCGAGATTCGCCGAGATGAGACGGCGCTCAGCCAGTCAGTCGAAGCTCTTTTGCGTTATCTCGACGGACAGCAGACTTCATCCGACTTGCCTTTAGATGTGAAGGCGACAGCCTTTCAGCGTCGCGTGTGGGAAGAACTGCGCCGAATCCCTTATGGCAGCACTAACTCTTACAGCGACATTGCCCGCAAAATCGGGCAGCCGACAGCCGTCCGCGCAGTGGCGCGAGCCTGCGCCGCAAATCCGGTCGCGCTTGTCATTCCCTGCCATCGCGTCATCCGCGGAGATGGCAGTTTAAGCGGTTATCGCTGGGGATTGGAACGAAAACAAAAACTGCTCGCGCAGGAACAAGCTGCCGCAAACTCGGGCGGTTCTTCATAGAACGGAAGCGGCAGTTTTCAAAACCTGCGCGCGAGCAAATCGGCTACTTGAGAGAGCAATGATTCGTCTTCGCTGTTGAAGGCGTTTGCCGTGTCGCTGTCAATGTCTATCTGTCCAAAAATAGAATCGCCGCGCCGGATGAGGACTACGATTTCGGCGCGCGTTTCCAAACTGCAAGCCAGATAATTATCAATCTCTCTGACATCGCTGATTGTTTTATTCGCGCGTTCGGCTACGGCTGCTCCGCACACGCCTCTTCCAACCGGGATGTGCGTATGATCGGTCGGTTTGCCGATGTAATTATGCAAGACGAGCGTGTCGCCATCGAGCAAATAAATACCTACCCAGTTGTAATGCTCGCGCTCTTGTTTGAGCAGGCGAACTGCTTCGCCGAGTGTTTCATCGCGCGAGGCATCAGAACTGATAGTCTGCTCGATATGGCTCACTATCTCATCGCGGCTCATCATCAGCGCATCACTCCTTTTGCATGTAAGATATTGTTCAGTGTTGGAAATTGCAAGATACGTTGACGCAGCCGTTTTAAGTCGAGATAATGACCAGCATAGTTCAGTTCCAATCTGCTTCCGCTGCAAAGAGGTCGCTGAACTGAAACAAACTCAGAACAGAGGTAAACCATTATGTCAGAATTATCAGACAAGTATGCTTCGGTAATTTCAGCCGCGCAGAACGCAGGCTGCAATGTGACTACCAGTGAAGAGGAAGGCCGTTTGAGCATCAGCGGCACGTGTCCAACACAGTATGCGGTCAATCAAGCATGGGACGCGCTCAAAGAGATTGACTCGTCCATGAACGCGGGTGATTTTGCGATCAATCTCACCGCCGACCGCCAGGACATCTATGGCGAGTATGAAGTCCAGTCAGGCGATTCGCTTTCAGCCATCGCCAATAAAGTGACTGCCGGGAAACTCAGCTATCAGCAGATTTTCGAGGCGAACCAGGACATCCTTTCAGACCCGGATCAAATTCAGCCCGGCCAGAGGTTGAAAATCCCCAATTTCTCGTGATCGAGAGAGCCAAATCAGTAGCCCGACTGTGAAGGAGGGCAAAAGATTCGCTCTCTTTTACAGTCGAGCTACTGCCACATATCACAACACCAGATGATCGAGACCATAGCGATAGTCGAAAGCAACCTTGAGCTTGCGCCCGGCTATCGTCTTCTCACCTTGAACTTCGATCAGGAACTCCACGCGCGCGCAGGCCAGTTCGCAATGCTCAAAGCTCACACGGCGTTTGAGCCGCTGCTCAGACGCGCGCTGGCTATCTACCGCATTCACGGCCCGCAACAGATGAGCTTCCTTTATCAAGTCCTCGGTCGCGGGACTGAAACGCTCGCGCAAGTCAACCCCGGCGGCAAGGTAGAAGCGCTCATCCCGCTCGGCAATAGCTGGCCCAAAAACGAAACGGAAATCACAACCGAGTCCGCTGGTTTAGACGCGCCTCAACGCGCAATCGTAGTTGCGGGCGGCATAGGCTCTGCCTCTTTGTTGATGCTGTGCGAAGAGATGATCGAATCTCGCACGGACACGCAGATATTTTTCGGCGCGGCAAACGAACGCGCAGCCGCAGGGTGCGGGCTTGAAGACTTCCGCGCGCTCAATCTTCCGCTCACCGTGACTACAGACGATGGCAGCCTCGGTGAACGAGGATTCGTGACCGCGCCGCTCGAACGCTTCCTGCGCGAAGGCGGCGGCACAAACGCTACTGTCTACACTTGCGGCCCATGGGTGATGATGCGCCGCACGGCAGAGATAGCCGCGCAGTTCGGTGTGCCTTGCATAGTGTCGCTCGAAGCGCCGATGGGTTGCGGCTTCGGCGTGTGCGTGGGCTGCGTCGTGGCCGTGAAAACAGGCGAGCCGCTCGGCTACGGCTCATACAAACGCGTCTGCATTGACGGCTCAATCTTTCCGGCTGAAATGATTCGCTGGGAAGTAAACGCCATGGCACATTGATGAGCACATCGAGCGCGACAACTCACGACCCGCGACTGGCAATCGAGATTGCGGGCATACGTTTCAACAATCCCGTGATCGGCGCGTCGGGCACGTTCGGCTATGGGCTTGAGTTCGCAGAGTTGATTGATCTGAACCGGCTCGGAGGCTTTTCGACTAAGGGATTGTCGGCGCGTCCGCTTTCCGGCAATCCGCCGCCTCGCATAGTCGAAACTCACGGCGGGATGCTCAATGCCATCGGCCTTCAAAACATCGGCGTACGCGCGTTCGTCGCCGAAAAACTCCCGCTGCTTGCTCGCTATAACACACACGTCATCGCAAACGTGTTCGGCTACTCGGACGAAGACTACATCGAAGCCATCACAATTCTGAACGACGGCGAAGGCATCTCGGCTTACGAACTCAACATCTCGTGCCCCAACGTCAAAGAAGGCGGAATAGTCATAGGCAACTCGCCTGCGGCGGCGGCTCGGCTGACCGGGAAAGCCAAACGCGCAAGCTCGCGCCCGCTCATCGTAAAGCTATCGCCAAACGTTACGGACATAACTCTGCTTGCCCGCGCAATCGTCGAAGCGGGCGCAGATTCGCTCTCGTTAATCAACACGCTCGTCGGGATGTCAATTGACGTGAACACTCGGCGACCGCGTTTGAATTACGGCACGGGCGGACTGTCAGGCCCGGCCATTCGCCCAATCGCAGTGCGCATGGTTTATGAAGTCGCAAACGCCGTGCGGGTGCCGCTCATAGGCATAGGCGGCATAGCTTCCGCGATGGACGCGCTTGAGTTCCTCATCGCAGGCGCGACAGCCGTTCAAATAGGCACGGCCAATTACTACGACCCGCGCGTCACAATGAAAGTCATTGACGGTTTGTCAGAACATTGCGACCATACAGGAATCCTCAATCTTCATACCTTGATCGGCTCAATCGTCAAATACTAAGCCGAATCCCGGTCAAAACTGACGCTATCCCGTTAAATATCAGTGATTTATTAGCCGGTGAGGTAATTTTCCCATCGTGTCAAAAAAAAATACTTGACAAGTAAAGACTCAGATTTTATATTGTTATTGTCATATGAAAATAGGAGTTGAATCCGGCACATATTGAGCCGATCATATTCGATCAACTCCTGAAAAACTTTTTATGGAGGTTAACAATCATGGCTAAGACTGGATCTCAAATGGCTCCGGCGCGAGCGTTTCGCAATTTCGCGACATATGATCCCTTCCGAGAGGTGTTCGATTTACAGCGCAGACTCAATCAGCTTTTTGAAGGCAGTGGTCAGACGCCGTCAAGCGAAGGCGTTGCTTTGAACACCTGGACTCCGACTGTTGACATCTACGAAGATGAAAACGCATTTCTTCTCAAGCTGGAACTGCCTGAAGTAAGCCGCGAGGATGTGAAGATCAACCTGCATGACAACACGCTCTCAATCAGCGGCGAGCGGCGCTTCGAGAACGAAGACAAGCGCGACGGCTATCACAGAGTTGAACGCAGCTATGGTCAGTTCTATCGCTCATTCACGCTGCCTCCGAACGTGAATACGGAAGCCATCAATGCGCAGTTCAAGGATGGCATGCTGCGACTGACGCTTCCCAAAAAAGAAGAAGCCAAGCCGAAGCAGATACAGGTAAGCATTGACTAATTCATTGCGGTAACATCATCTAGTGCTTGTATGTCTGGCCGAAGCCCGACTGATATAGGGCTTCGGCTTTTTGTCTTCGCCCGCATTCCCGCCGACGCGATTAAACCCGACTTGACTTCGAGCGCCGTCACAGCGTATAACGCTGGCTGCTCCCTTGCTTCAAAACTATAAGCGATATTGATTTTCACGCTTTGGCAGCCTCCTAAATCAACATGGGGATATTCAAGATGAAACTAGTCAAAGGCGATAACGGTAATTCTGACTTCGGATGGATTGGGCGTGGAATTGAAGTCACGGGCGACATAATTTTCGCAGACCGGCTTCAAGTTGACGGCAAAGTGGCGGGCAAGCTTTCAAGCGAAAGCGGAACCCTGATTATTGGTGAAATGGGCACGGTCGAAGCTCAGCTTGATGTCGGCATATGCATCATTCAAGGCACGCTCCAAGGCAACCTGATTGCAAGATCGAAAGTCGAAATACGCAAGACGGGCCGAGTGCATGGCGATTTGATAACGCCTGTATTGCTTGTTGAAGAAGGCGCTGTCTTTAACGGCGCGATAAAGATGGGCCAGGAAGCCGCGGGCCGATTGCTGGAAGAAGTGTCAAAGAATTCTGATAGCGGGCGACATGCAAAAGGCGCGTGAAGTTCATCTCAGTACTCACTGATTTCACACTCCGCATAGTTCACTGCAAGTAAAATACCGCGCGGTATTGGTTTCATTGCCGTTGCTTGAATCATCCTTTCTCTAGGGCTATAGTCGAGTTAGCGGCAATGAACATGATCAAAAACATCTTTGGCAAGAAAGATGATTCTTCCCCGGACACGAGCGCGCTTGAGCAGGCTGAAGCGTCCGGCGATATAATCGTCAGCCCCGATGTGCGACGAAGCAATCGAATCCCGCCGGGCCAGTCGCGCACAGTCAAATGGCCCGTGCTTCATGCCGGTGGCGTGCCTGCCGTCAATCCCGCGACGTGGGACTTTCGCGTAGATGGTCTGGTCAATCAACCTCTCAAATTCAGCTTTGATGAATTTATCGAGCTTCCACGGGTGAGAGTCCTGAGCGATTTTCATTGCGTTACCCGATGGTCGCGGCTGAACAATCTGTGGGAAGGCGTTTCGACCCGATTGATAGCAGAGCGCGCAGGCGTAAAACCTGAAGCGAAGTTTGTGCTTGTGCTTGCGGAAGAGGGTTGGACGACCAATATGCCGCTCGAAGATTTTCTGGCCGAAGACGCGTTGTTTGCGTATAAACACGATAACGCGCCGCTTGAGGCGGATCACGGCGGGCCGCTCCGATTGGTAGTGCCGCGACTCTATGCCTGGAAGAGCGCGAAGTGGGTGCGCGGCGTCGAGTTTCGAGAAACAGACCAGCCGGGTTTCTGGGAAGAAGGCGGCTATCACATGCACGGAGACCCCTGGACGGAAGAGCGGTTCTATTGGTCGTGACATAACTATACCGAAGAGCGAGGATTTCTATGAGCATCAACCCGAATCAAGTAAGCGAGTCTTTCAATATGAACATCAATCCGAATCAAATAAGCGCGAAAGACCGGCTCATAGTCGCGCTCGATGTTCCTGATCGCGCCAGCGCGCTCACACTGGTCGAACAGTTGAGCGGGCTGGTTGGAATGTTCAAAATCGGAAGCCAGCTCTTCACCGCAGAAGGCCCTGATCTGGTGCGCGAGATAGTCCGTGGGGGCGAAAAAGTTTTTCTCGATTTGAAATTTCACGACATACCGAACACAGTAGCGGGCGCAGTCGAATCAGCCGCGCGGCTCGGAGTTTCCATATTAAACGTGCACACGTTAGGCGGCTCGGAGATGATGCGCGCGGCGGCTCACGCCGTAGGTGATCGCGGGTTGCTATGGATCACGCGCCCGGCTGTGCTCGGCGTAACGGTGCTCACGAGCATGGACAAAGCAGACCTGGCCGACGTAGGCATTCCATCGGATTTGAGCGCAGAGGTCGTGCGACTTGCAACTCTTGCTCAGGATTCAGGACTCGATGGCATAGTCGCCTCGCCGCACGAGATTCGCCTCATCCGCGAATGCATAACAGCCGAACGATTCATCATTCTTACGCCGGGCATACGGCCCGCGTGGTCTTCGAAGGGCGATCAAAAACGCATAGCCACGCCCGCCGACGCAATACGCGACGGAGCTGATTTCCTCGTCATAGGCCGCGCAATAACTGATAGCGATAACCCGCGCGCTGCCGCCGAACGCATACTCGAAGAAATCAACAGCAAGCGTTGATACTGAGCAAGAAATATGATGCGCAGTGCAGAAAATCAACCGCTCGCAGATGAACGACTAGCCCGCCCGCAGGCTGTTGTAAAAGGCTCAGGCCCGCTTCTCGTTTATGTCGCAGGACTTGATGGAACCGGAGAATTATTCTTCAAACAGTTGCCCGCTCTTTCGCGCTCTTATCGCGTAGCAACGTTTCGCTCACGCGATTATGGCCGATTCACTTACGACGATCTTACTCGCGACATAGCATCAATCATTCGAGAGTTGGGAGAGCAGCGAGCTACGATTCTCGGCGAGTCATTTGGCGGGACCGTAGCGTTATGGTTTGCGCTCGGGTACCCTGAGATGACCGAGCGGCTAGTCGTAGTGAATTCGTTTCCGCGCTATCGCCGTCGCCTCAGAATCAATCTTGCTGCGCGGCTCGCATCAATATTGCCGTTTAATTCCATACGCCCCGTGCGTGTCGCGGCAAGCGCTCTGGGTTTGTTCATTGACAGTGTCAGCCGCGAAGACCGCCTTCGCTTTTACGAAGCCGTTCGCACAGTCAAACGCGAAGGCTATGCGCGCCGGTTGCAACTCATCGCAGAATTCGATGTGATAAATCGCTTGTCGGAGATTCAAGCGCCAACTCTTTTCATAGCGGGCGAAAACGATATGCTTGTCCCTTCGGCAAAAGAAGCGCGCATGATGGCTGCGCGTATTCAAAACGCGAAAGTGAAAATCATCAGAGGCGTAGGCCACGCCTGCCTGCTCGGCAATCGAGTCAAGCTTGCCGAATTGCTCGCCGAATGATTTCAGAGATCAAGGCTGCGCGTCGGGGCTATTCTTTCGATGGTTTTTGACGAAATCTCTTCTGTGATAAATAATGAATCGCTTAATCATGCCTACATTTCTATAGCCGCTGATAATCTCGCGAAACTCCGGGTAGTTGCTAAAAGCCAGATTGGCGTTGAAAGAGCCGAGTTCATCTACAATGTATCGGGGCCGCACCTCGTCCAACTCTCGCGCAAGTTCTGCGCGCGCCGCTCGGGTCACATTCTCTTCGAGTATAGAGCGATAATCCTCGCCAAAGTAATGAACGTCTGCGGGCACACCTGTCAGCATCTGCGTGCTCAGATACTTTGACGCGGGAATCAAACCTGACCAGTAGTAGAGTTCGGGGCGATAACCCCATACGAAAAGATAATCAGCCGGCCCTTCAGCGCCACGCTCGCGAGGGCTGTCGGCTCGCAAGGCTTCTGCGCTCATTTGATCTTCCGCTTGCGATTCATCGTCAAGACTTCTCACTGCTGTCGCTGCCATTCGCTCTTCGTGATTGAGTTGTTCATGAAACCACTCAAGCGTTGCGGCGCTCTTTGTTCCGCGCACCCAATCGGCTGCGAGTATGACGGTTCGAGAATGAAATCGAATGAGCGTGATGACAAACCCGACGGCGACCAGCGCCAACAGTGCGTGGCGCATATTCCATTTTCGGGCTGCGCGATCAGTCGTTATATTTCTCAACTTGAGCGCAGAGACTATGCCGATAAGGCCGCGCGCTCCTATCAGGCACAGGCTCGGAAGAATTTGAAAGAAGTAGTGGCCAAAGAATCTGCCGCCGACCGCAAGCCCCGCATAAGATACGCCGAGCCATAAAAGCAAAATCACATCCGATGCGAAACCGGCTCCTGTGGCCAGTTTCGTGTCGTTTTGCTTTTTCCCTGATCGTTTGATCACGCTCACAACGACAAACGCTAGCGCGATTAGCAGAGTGTTATTGCTGGCGAAATAATCAAAGCTCTGAGTCAAAGCTGAGACAGCGATTTTCCACGCCGGATAATATCGCGCATAACGCGCGCCCCAATCCCACACGTAAAGCCAGTAGAAGGAAAACGATTTTGTGGCTGCAATGTAAATCAAAAAAGGCAGCGCTCCTATTGCGAATCCCGCAAGCGCAAACGCGAAGAGCAATACATTGCCGCGTCGCCAGGTCGCTAACTGCCACTTGCGCGCGGCGAATAGAAACAGCGCAAAGAAGACAAGATTGAATGCAGCTTTGGGATTGATTTGAGAAGCGATGCCGGTCAGTATTCCACCACATAATGCAAGCCACGCGCTTTGTGTCCAGACCGGGCGATGATAAACGCGCGAACGAATCATCAGGTACGCGCCTGCCGTGTAAGGCAGCGCCATCAGAAAATCAGTATTGAGTCCTTGAAAATGGCCTTCCTGATAAGTCGTGCTGAAAACCGCGAACATCGCCGCAGCAATCAAACCTGTGCGCTTGTCGTAGAGTTGTTTGCCGAACAGATAAAGTACGATTGAAATAACTATCGAACAAATGATTGTGAACAGGCGAATGGTCAGGATGTGAGCGCCGAACAGTTTGAACAATCCCGCATAAACCAGAGCGATGGCGGGCGGCTTGTCGAAATAAATTTCGCGATAGAGCGCTTTGCCGCGCAGAATCTCTTCTGCCGCTGTGAACCACAGTCCGTCATCTTCGTAAAGCTGGCCGGAATAAAAAATGCGAAGCAGAAATGTTATGACGACGAGCGCCGCAAACACTTTCAGAATGGTCGCACGGTCAAACTGAGTTTCAGGATTGGCAACCGAAAGCTTTGACGAATACGATGCGCGCACGGCATTAATTGGCGCTGCCCAGAGTGACTGGCACAAGCGTTGAAGTGGCCGCCGTGTCGTGCAGGCCGAGGGCAGCGTCAAGTTCATCGGCGAGGTCGGCACTGATTGTGGAAAGCGATTGGAAGTCAAACAATCGCGTGTCCATCAACTGCGACGGCGAGACGTTTCCCATAGCGCGCAGCATGGAACTGCGCACTGTAGGCATCTCTTTTTGAAGGTCAGAAATCAATCGCTTTACGCGCTTGCGTTTCAGGTTCTCCTGCGAGCCGCACAGGTCGCAAGGTATTATGGGATAGTCCTGTGTTTCGGCAAACGCCGCGATGTCGGACTCCCAGCAATAAGCGAGCGGGCGGATTACCATATTGCGCCCATCGTCGCTTTTGAGCGCGGGCGGCATCGCTTTGAGCGCCCCCGTGAAGAACAGATTGAGAAAGAAAGTTTCCAACACGTCATCAGCGTGATGGCCGAGCGCTATTTTCGTGCAGCCTTCTTCGACCGCCACGTTGTATAGAATGCCGCGACGCAACCTGGAACAAAGCGAGCAGGTAGTTTTGCCTTCGGGCACAAGCGCTTTGACTATTGAGTAAGTATCGCGCTCGATGATTCGGAAAGTCACCTTGAGCGATTCAAGATATTGTGGCAATACGTGCTCAGGAAAGCCCGGCTGCTTTTGATCGAGATTCACTGCCAGCAAATCGAAACGCACAGGCGCGCGGCGTTGCAGATCGAGCAGCAAAGCGAGCAGCGTG